>CAYQXT010000005.1:0-25517 GCA_964421365.1 uncultured Bacteroidaceae bacterium | reverse complement strand
GTGTTTGTAGTTCAACAACCAATTTAACGGCCTCCGATCCTAGTTTACAAGCAGCAAATGGGGTTTGGAGTCAAAGTCCAGCTGCCGTTAGTATTGCTAATTCAACTCTATTCAATACTTCTGTTTCTGGTCTTGCGGCAGGAGGAAATGCTTTTTCATGGAAAGTCTATAATACAAATTGTTCGGATAGCGTAGATATTGTTATTACAAATAACGAATTTACGGCTAATGCAGGAACTGATCTTAGTGTTTGTATTAATTATGCCAATTTGAATGCTTTAAATTTAACGAACTCAACAGGTTTTTGGAAACTTATTTCGGGGGCTGCAGCTATTGCAAATTCTACTTTATATAATTCTCAGGTTACAAATTTGCAGAAAGGGGCAAATACTTTTAGATGGACAGTAATTAAGAATAATTGTACGAGTTCTGATGATGTTATTATAACGAATAATTCGCCAACAGATCCAAATGCAATGGGTGATTTTGAACTTTGTGCCACTTCTTCTCCTATAAATGCGAATGATCCTTCTCCAAGAGGAACAGGATCTTGGTATGTCAAATCAGGAACAGGAACATTTGTTCAATCAACTGATTATAATACAACTGTTTCTGGATTAGCTATAGGAACTAATATCTTGGCATGGAAGATTGACTATTTGAATTGTTCGGCCGAAGATGAATTGATTATCCGAAATAATACCGTTAGTACAGATCCCGATAAATCGGAAATTGTATGTACTAATTCTGCCGTTCTTAAAACAGGATCACCGGCAGTGGGTACCGGAGCTTGGACTTTAATCTCCGGAAGCGGTCAAATTGCCAATTCTACTCTCTATAATACAACGGTGTCAGGTTTGGCTGCTGGAGCAAATGTGTTCAGATGGACTTTAGATAATGGAGGATGCTCAGATCTGCAAACGGTTACGATATCCAATAATTATTTTGTTATTAATGCAGGTGCTGATGATTCTACTTGTGTTAATTTCTATGATTTGGATGGAGATAATCCTGGAACAGGACAAGGAAGTTGGACTGTAACAAAGGGGGCAGGAATTTTTAATGATTCAACCGTATATAACACTCGCGTAAATTCATTAGCTTCTGGCGAAAATAAATTTAAGTGGACGGTAACTAAAGAGGGCTGTTCTGCCTTTGCCGAAGTCGCTATTAAGAATAATGCGGTAGTGGCTGATGCTGGTACCGATCCGCTTGAAAAGTGTACTACTTCTAATTGGGTGAATGCAAATCCTACCTTAGGAACTACTGGGGTTTGGACTACGGATGTCGGAGCAGGAATTTTTATGAATGATGCCTCTCCAAGCACTTTGATTACAAATTTAGATCCTGGTTTAAATACTTTCCGATGGACAATTACGGCAGCTCAGAGCAAATGTTCTGATTATGACGTAGTTAATGTTGCTAATAATTATGTGACGGCCTCAGCTGGTACGGACGATGAGGTTTGTTCTACAACTTATACACTTGGCGGAAACCAACCTCCCTCAATTGGATCCGGGGAGTGGACTAAAATAGGAGGTTTGTCAACTATTACAAATAAAAGTTTGTACAATACAGGAATTACTGGATTAAGCTCTGGTATTAATGAATTCAAATGGACTGTAACTGCAGGAACTTGTGTTGCTTCTGATAATGTGAGTATCACTAATAATTCTGTTACCGCTGATGCAGGGGTTGCAACTGATCAAACTTGTGGAAATTCCTATAAACTAAATGCAATCAATCCTGCTCCTATAGGAACTGGTGTGTGGTCTGTCGTTTTTGGCGGCTCAACAGTTGACCAATCAACTGTTTATAACTCTACTGTGCAAAATCTTGCTATCGGTACAAATAAATTTAGATGGACTGTAAGTAAGGGGATTTGTAGTGCTTTTGACGAAATAGAAGTTACTAGTGATTCTATAATTGTTACTGCCGGATCAGATTTTGCCGTTTGCTCTCTTACGACTACCTTGGATGGTAGTACTCCTGCAACATCTTCTACCGGAACATGGTCTGTGGTTGCAGGTGCTGCTACTATAAATAATTCAACCTTATATAATTCAACTGCCACTAATCTGGGTGCTGGTTCAACCGTTTTGAAATGGACTATTACGGATGGAATTTGTTCTAATTTTGACGAAGTTTCGGTAACGAATAACGCAATCGCAGCAAAACCGGATCAAAACATTGTAACTTGTAATACTGATTATGCATTGACTGCCTATGCGTTGAATTCTGGAGAAACAGGACTCTGGACAGTGGATGGAGGAGGTGGAACATTTGCTGATGCTTCTACCAATAATACACTTGTCTCTAATATTCCTATCGGATTAAATAAATTTAAATGGACAGTCTCTAATAAATCTACTAATTGTAGTGCCAATAGTTATGTTTATGTTGATAATAAATCCATTATCACCAATGCGGGTTTAGATCAGACCGTTTGTTCTGATACGGCTATTATGGATGGTACTATACCCGGTATTGGAGAAACCGGTATCTGGTCGCAAGCTTTTTCTTCAGCCGCTATTGATAATTCAACCTTATATAATACAAAGGTATCTTCCTTATCTTCTGGAGTAAATACATTTACATGGACATTATCAAATGGTACCTGTTCTAATAATTCGGATATTACATCTGTAACGAATAATTCCTTTACAGTTAGTTTACCATCTTCTGCAAATGTTTGTGGAAGCTCTTACCAATTACCGGCTGCTGACCCAGCTCCAGGAACAGGTTTGTGGACAATTATTAGTGGCTCTGGAATCATACAAACTCCCACTTTATATAATTCGTATATTACAAATCTTCCCAATGGTACAACTACTTTGAGATGGACTGTAAATAAGAATAGTTGCACTGCTTTTGCCGAAATTAGTTTGAAGAATAATACTCCCGATGCAGTGGCAACGCCTACTCAAATCGTTTGTAATACAAATTCTACTATCTCTGCAAGCGATCCTTCTACCTCCGGTACTGGACGCTGGGAAGTTGTTAGTAGCTCAGGTGTTATAGATAACTCAACGAATTATAACACACTAGTTAATGGATTAGATGTAGGGGCAAATTATTTCCAATGGATTGTTACCAGCCCATCAGGCTGTGAGGATACGGCTCAGGTTAAAGTAATGAATAATTATTTTGTAGCAGATGCAGGTAGCGACCAAAATATTTGTGCATACACCACTAATTTTGATGCCACAGATATACAACCCGGAACCGGTAAGTGGGAATTAAAATCAGGAACAGCAGATCCTATTGTAGATGTTACTAAATACAATGCACAAGTTACAGGTTTAGGTAGAGGTGAAAATACCTTTACTTGGACGGTTTCCTATAATGGTTGTAGTGCTGCTAACGATGTGAGTATATGGAATGATCTACCTACCAATCCGGAAGTTAATCCTTCTTATAAGAATCAAGCAGTATGTTCTACTATTGCCGAAGTAAGAGCTAATTCGCCCAGTATAGGAACCGGTTATTGGACGCCGCTTGGAGGAACTGCGGTTATGACTGATCCCACTGCTAATAATACTTTTGCGAATACGCTTGCTCCCGGAGTCAATAAGATTGTTTGGGCAATTACTTATAAAGCCTGTACCTTAAATGATACAGCTCTTATTGATAATAATACGGTTACTTCTTATGCAGGACCAAATAAAACAATCTGTGTTGATAATTATACTATGGGGGCGAGTTTGCCAAGTGGTAATGGGCAATGGACTATTGCTTTTGGATCAGGTACATTTGCACAATCAACTAATCCTAATTCAATAGTTACAGCTATTGGACAAGGAGTTAATAGATATACATGGACAATCTCTGAAAATGGTTGTTCGGGGAGTGATTATGTGGAAATAACGAATAATAAGCCCTCACAACCAATTGCAGGGGTAGATGAAACTATCTGCGTTAATAATTATACCTTGGGAGCCAATAGTCCGGCTATTGGAACGGGGATTTGGTCTCGTGAGGTTGGTTCTGCTACTATTACTGCACCTACCAAATTTAATTCTACTACAACAAATTTAAGCTGGGGAACCAATCGTTTCAGGTGGACGGTTACTAACTACGCTTGTTCTTTATACGATGAGGTGGATATTACAAATAATTCCGTTGTTTCTAATACGGAGGCAGATAAGATTGTTTGTTCTTCGACCACTACTATTGCCGCCGATGTTCCAACTCATGGAACGGGCTATTGGATTGCTACTGGTTTAGGAGCTATACAGGATTCAACCGCTGCTACTACCACTGTCTCTGCTTTGGCCTCGGGTACTAATAAATTTATCTGGCGAGTTACTTACGGTTCTTGTGTTATAGATGATGCCGTTCAGGTTACAAATGACGAAGTTACCGTTAATGCAGGATCTTATCAAGAAATCTGTACTACTTCTACTAATCTGGCCGGAAACAATCCTACAAATGGAACGGGAGGAACTTGGTCAATTGTCGGAATTAGTGGTGCTTCGATAAGTAATTCAACACAATATAATTCTTCGGTTGCTAATATCAGTCAGGGAACAAGTACGACATTCAAATGGACAATAACAAATGGTTATTGTACTTCTTCTGATGAAGTAACGGTTAAAAATGCTTCCTTTAATGTCTTTGCCGGTTTAGATCAAAATGTATGTAATACGAATGCATACTTGAGCGGAGATAATCCAGGTGTTGGTAATTCTGGACTTTGGACTAAAGTTGGCGCAGCAGGTGATATCTTGGATAATACACTCTATAATTCTCAGGTTATTAATCTAGAGAAAGGGCCAAATGTTTATCGTTGGACAGTTACAAAAAGTTCTTGCTCTGGTAGTGATGAAGTTGTTATTTACAATGATACCCCGACACCTGCTTATGCAGGGGTGAATCAGGAAGTCTGCAATAATCAGGTAACCCTTACTGCAAATAATCCTTCGGTTGGAACCGGGAATTGGAAACAAACCTATGGAACTGGGAGTATTGCCCAACCAACTGATTTTGCTACTACCGTGACAGGCTTAGTTCAAGGATCAAATATTTTTGTATGGAAGGTTGATTACAAGGCTTGCTCTTCAAATGATACGGTCGTTATTACCAATAATTATGTTACCGCTAAAACGGCTGCAAATATGGAAATTTGTTCTTCAAGTGCACTTATCTCTGCTGATGATCCTGCTTATGGTACAGGAGAATGGAGTGTCGTTAACTTTGGAACAATCTCGAATAAAACATTGAATATTACTAATGCTACGGCTATCCCAAGTGGTTCTAATAATTTCAGATGGACGGTTACAGCTGGAACTTGTTCTGTCTCAGATGAAATAACCGTTTTGAATAATTCTGTTACTTCCAATGCCGGTACCGATCAGGGAGTTTGTGCCACAACAGGACAATTACATGGCAATAATCCGGCTTCTACTACTGGTTTTTGGTCAGTAACCGGAGTTGGTTCTGGTACGGTGGATAATAGTACACTATATAATTCTACTTTTGCCAACCTTTCGGCTGGAACAAATACAACCTTCTCTTGGACTATTGCTAAAGGAATATGCTCTTCATCGGATGAAGTTCTAGTAATTAATAATACATTCACCATTAATGCCGGCGATGATCAGAGTACTTGTTCTCCTTTAGCTAATTTATTGGCAGAGGATCCAGCACCCGGAACAGGCCTTTGGACGCCTGTTGGTAGTGGTGCTACTTTCGTTGATAATACTTCGCCTACTACACAGGTAGCTACTCTTGATAAAGGACTAAATATTCTTAAATGGACGGTTACGCGATATGGTTGTACCGCATCCGATCAGGTAAATATTACGAATAATTCTCCTTCTACGGCCAATGCCGGAAATGATATTGAAGTTTGTTCTTCTACTGGCTCTCTGATTGCAAATAATCCGGTTATCGGAACGGGTTATTGGACTACAGCCTCGGGCACAGGTGTGGTAAGCAATTCAACTATATACTCAACTGCTGTAACGGACTTATCTTCGGGTGTTAATCGTTTTAAATGGACAATCGTAAACGGGACTTGTACTTCTACCGATGAAGTTATTATAAAAAATAATTCGGTGGTTGCCAGTGTGCAAAATGATGCGGCAATATGTAGTGATTACACTACTCTTTATGCAGATATTCCGGCTTTAGGAACAGGGGTTTGGACAGCTTTAACTTCTGGTAATATTGCTAATCCAACTTATTATTCTACCAATGTTACGGGTTTGAGTATTGGTGATAATTCTTTCCAATGGACGGTTACAGAAGGTACTTGTTCGGATGCAGCCACTGTTATTATCACGAATAATACGGTTACTGTTGATGCCGGAAATAACCAACAGACTTGTGTTTCAACTTATCAATTACAAGCTAATAATCCTTATCCCGGAACAGGAGTTTGGTCGGTAGTTGGAACAAGTAGTGCCCTAATTACAAATTCGACCCAGTATAATACGACTGTAACAGCTTTGCCTGCCGGTGAAACATCCATTTTTAAATGGACGGTTACTCGTGGTACCTGCGTTGCTTCGGATGAGGTTTCTGTAACTAATAATCAGTTTAATATTTTTGCAGGTCCTACCCAAACATTATGCGTTGATACGGCTCAAATGCTGGCAGAGGATCCTTCGCCAGGGACAGGTACATGGTCATTAGTCGGTGGAAGTGTTACGATCGTAAATGTCTCGAATAATAATACAGTTGTGAGAGGTCTCGGTAAAGGTGATAATATCTTGAGATGGACGGTTAGTCGAAATAGTTGTAGCGATTATGATGATGTTCTACTTCGAAATAATGAACCAACAACTGCTGTGGCAGGCTTTGATCAGGAAACCTGTTTATCAACAGCAACCATTCAGGCTACTAAACCAACAGTGGGTTCTGGTGAGTGGTTTAATGTTGGCGGAGCGGCAGTAATTAGCACACCTACTAACTATGTGTCTGGCGTTTCTGGCTTACTCTCTGGTGTGAATAAATTTAGATGGACAATTACAAATTTTGCTTGTACATCGAGCGATACAGTTGTTATTACAAATAAAGGCTTGGTTACTCCTTATGCGGGTCAGGATCAAGAATTATGTCAGGATTATACTTCTTTGTCTGTTGCAAATCCTGCTCCGGCTAGTGGATTATGGTCTGTTTCTGAAGGGGCTGCAACTATTGATAATCTAACGGCAACCAGTATCAATCTTACAAGTTTGGGGAGTGGCAATAATAAATTACGCTGGACAATCTCTCAAAACGGTTGTTCTGCTTATGATGAAGTACAGATTAAGGTTAATCAGCCTTCGCTTGCTGATGCCGGAATAGATAAAACCATTTGTTCTACCTCTTATAATTTAGTGGCTAAAGAGCCAGATCCTGGAAAAGGAACAGGGGAATGGTCTTTGGTGGATGGAACCGCCTCTATTCTACAAAAAACAGATTATAATACGACAGTTTCTAGTCTTGGAGCTAATTCTAATAAATTTAAATGGACGGTTACATTGGGTACTTGCTCAACTTTTGACGAAGTGATTATTACAAATCGTTCGCTTTCTGCAAATGCTGGTTCTGATTTTGCCACTTGTGTGGATACTGCCCAATTGGCTGCTACACAACCTTCTGATGGTACTGGAGTCTGGACAAGAATTGGTTCGGGTACGATTATTAATAATACACAATATAATACCATTGTCAGAGATCTTGCAACTGGAGTAAATACTTTCAGATGGACGGTTGATAATGGTATCTGTAATGCCAGTGATGATGTTGTCTTAACTAATAATGCTTTTATAGTAAGTGCAGGGAACGATCAGGAAGTTTGTATTAATTCTGCCACTTTGGCGGGTTCTGATCATCCATCCGGATCCGGACAATGGACAGTGGGTAGTGGTACGGCAAGTATTACTAATACTGCAGCTTATAATACTAGTGTAAGTAGTTTAGGAGAGGGCTTGAATACTTTTATTTGGACAGTTAATGAAAACAATTGCACTTTCACTGATACAGTGGATATTACTAATGTGCTGGTTGTTGCTAATTCTGGTGTGGGACAGACCGTTTGTACTGACTCTGCCCAGTTAAATGCTATTCCGCCTGCTAAAGGCGATGGTTCATGGGCATTGAATCTGGGTTCTGGAGCAATTGTGAATAATACTATTTATAATACTTGGGTTCATAGTCTTGGAAAAGGACCGAATACTTTCCGTTGGACAGTTAAGTTAAACAGCTGTTCCGACTATGACGATGTGGTTATAACTAACGATGCTCCATCAAATGCTGCAACGGGTGCTGACATTCCTGTCTGTGTTAACACTGCTTCTCTTACGGCTATTGCACCAATTGTTGGAACCGGAGAATGGTCGCTGAATTTCGGAGCTGGAACAATTTCACTCAAAACAAGTAATAATACTTCTGTTTCCTCTTTAGCATCCGGTGTGAATCGGTTTATCTGGACAGTAACTAATAATTCTTGTACTTCTACTGATGATATTTTGATTACAAATAATCAAGTACTACCTAATGCTGGTGCTGATAAGGAAGTTTGTTCTAATTCGGTTAAATTAGAAGGAATTGATCCTTATCCAGGAAAAGGGGTATGGACTTCTCTGGGAAATACTGCAACACTCGTAGATTCTACTTTATATAATTCCGATGTTACAAATATGGCAATAGGAACGAATACATTTAGTTGGATGGTTCAGGAAAACGGATGTACCGGAACAGATGAGGTTATCATAACCAATAGTTCGGTTACTGCAGATGCCGGTAACGCCCAGTCTGTTTGTTATCCAAGCGTTACCTTGGCTGCAAATGATCCGGGTACGTATGCCGATGGAATATGGAAAGTTGTAAGTGGTTCTGCTGTATTTGCAAAATCTACTTTATTTAATACTTCTGTAACGAGTTTGAATAAAGGAATAAATCGTTTTCGTTGGATAGTCCTCGGCAAAACTTCTATGAACTGTACGGACTCTTCCGATGTTATTATTACAGATAATGAAGTACATGCCGATGCTGGAGCAGACGATAATACTTGCACCACGAGTTATCAATTATTTGCTCAGAATCCTCCATCTGGCTATGGTACATGGTCGGTTGAAGAAGGGACGGGAACTTTTGTAAACGCCACGCTATATAATACATATGTGAGTGGAATGCAACAAAATACGAATAAATATAAATGGACGGTTACAGAACCAACGGGTTGTTTTGCTTCGGATTATGTAATTATTAATAATATATCCGTCTCTGCTTCATCTGGTTTTGATGATGTTACCTGCGAGACTTATTATCGCTTGGGAGCTAATAATCCAAGTGTAGGTACCGGAGTTTGGAAAGTGAAATCAGGTAATGGTACTTTTGATGATAATACTTTGTATAAGACCTATGTCCGTAATTTGGCAAAAGGTGTTAATACTTTTAATTGGACTGTTACAGAAGCTTCTTGTTCAGATTCTGCCGAAGTTCAGATAATTAGTAATGCTGTTTCAGTAGATGCAGGAGGGGATGAAAATATTTGTACTGACAATACCACTTTATCAGGCTCATCACCGGGTGTAGGAACTGGGAAATGGTCTATCGTTTATGGTACAGTTAATTTTGCCAGCGATACAAAAAATAATACTGATATTACAGGAGTCGGTTCAAGTTTGAATACATTTAAATGGACGGTGACACAGGGGAATTGTTCTGCTTCTGATGTGGTGAATATTACGAATAATACGTTTAGTGTTTCTGCTGGAAATGATAAAGCTATTTGTGTTGATACAATACAACTTCGTGGAAGCCAGCCCACTGCAACAGGAGTAGGAATGTGGACTTATGCAGGAGGGAATGGTGCATCTATAGACGAAAGTACGCTTTACAATACAGTTGTTCACTCCATTAGACAGGGTGTTAACTCATTTAAGTGGTCTATCACCGATAAAAATTGTACTTTCGATGATTTGGTAATTATTACCAACAATTCGTTTAGTACTTTTGCGGGTGCTGATCAAGCTGTTTGTGCCGATAATACAAGTCTTGTGGGTGAAAATCCAACAGCAGGAACGAATACTGGTAGTGGCTTATGGACAGTAAACACCACAGCTACGATTACGAAGAATACCTTATATAATACATCTGTCAGTGCATTAACGGCTGGCGTAAATACATTTACTTGGACGCTTAACCGTAATAATTGTAATGCGAGTGATGATGTGGCGATTACTTATAATAAAGTCATAGCAACAGTGGGTAGTGATGATTCTATTTGTAGTTCTATCGGTAATTTAGTGGCTAATCAGCCGCAGTATGGGACTGGAGTCTGGCGTTTATTGACGGGTTCTGGTGATATTGTAGATTCATTAGCCTCAAGTACTCTCGTTACTAATTTAGGACCAGGCGTTAATAAATTCAGATGGACAGTTGTAAATGGTATTTGTACCGATTTCTCTGATATAGGAATAGCCAATAATGCGTTTAATACATCCGCAGGTGGAGATCAACGCGTTTGTTCGGATGCCACACAGCTCGCCGCGAGTGATGCAGGTAATGGATATGGGGTTTGGACAATCGAAAGTGGAGCTGCTACTTTTGAGGATGTTACTAAAACAAATTCTAAAATTTCGGGATTAAATAAAGGAGAGAATATATTCAAATGGTCGGTAACTAATAATGGGTGTATTGCAGAAGATTTGGTTCATATTTATAATGATTTACCAACTACTCCTTCTGTTGGAGCAGATCAAACGGTTTGTGATGACCAGGCCACTTTAGTGGGAAATAATCCCCTTGTTGGGACAGGTATATGGAAAGTCGAATCTGGTTCTGGAAGTTTAGCTAATGCTTCCTATTATAATACTAAAGTTATTGCATTAGGAAAAGGAAGTAATAAACTCAGTTGGACTATAACAAATAGAAGTTGTAGCTTGCCTGCAAGTATGACTGTAATTAATAATACGGTTGTTTCCAATGCAGGTGTTAATCAAACTTTGTGTAGTACGGAAACAAATATGACTGCTAATGCGCCCAGTGTAGGAGCAACAGGAATTTGGAATACTGAAAGCGGAATTGGATACTTTGATGATGCGACAGATCCTAAAACGAGGGTGTACTCTCTTGGGTCGGGAAACAATGTGTTCCGCTGGACGGTTACCGAATCGGGTTCGGGCTGTAATGCTTATGCAGATGTTACTATTGTAAATGATATTCCTACAACTGCTATTGTTGGAAATGATAAACGGGTTTGTAGCTCTTCTGTTCCAATATCGGCTAATGTTCCGGTAATTGGAACCGGATTATGGACTGTTGGTGGTGGTTCTGGTGATATCGCAGTCGCTTCTGATTATAATACACAGGTTAATAATCTCGGAACTGGGGTAAATACGCTTCGTTGGACAATTACACAGGGGGTATGTGTTAGCTTTGATGAGTTTGAAATTGATAATAATACAGTTTATGTTACGGCAGGTTTGGATAGGCATGTTTGTGGTACAAAAACTGCTCTGACGGGTAATTATGCTACTAATGGTACTGGAATTTGGACGGTAGAGAGTGGTACCGGAATTTTACTCAGTCCTACGGTGAATACGACAAATGTTTCTAATTTAAGTACTGGTTCAAATACCTTTAAATGGACAGTTACTCAGGGACAATGTTCGGCCAGTGATTTAATTATTCTTACGAATGATGCTTTTGAAGCCAATGCAGGTATTGATCAAAAATTATGTAATGATGTAACCACTTTAGTAGCTAATGATCCACCAATAGGACAAGGCGAGTGGTCTGTTTCTGCTGGTGCCGGTTCTATCAAAGAACCTTCTCAGTTCGTGACTACAATATCCGGATTGGCTAATGGATCTAATACTATTCGATGGACTGTTACCGAAAATGGTTGTAGTAATTGGGATGAAGTTGAAATTACCAATAATTCCGTTAAGGCCACTGTTGGTGGGGATAGAATAATTTGTACCAATCAAACAAGTTTGGTTGCCAATGATCCGAATACTCAAAATGCACAGGGATATTGGGAGCTTGTTGGTGGTGCTGGAAACTTTACGAATCCTTCATCTTATCTGACCGATGTGGATAGTCTTGGTCAGGGGCAAAATACGCTACGTTGGCATGTTTATAGTTCCAAATGTACTGATCAAGACGATATTGTTATTAAGAATAATAAATTTAGTACTTCGGCAGGTGCAGATATGCCTGTGTGTAGTGATTCAACTTCGCTTGTTGCTAATGATCCACTGGATGGGTACGGTGAATGGTCGGTAGATGCTGGTTCCGGGTCTTTTGAAAACTATACTTCGTACCAAACTAAAGTTACAAACCTGAGTAATGGAGCCAATACTTTTAAATGGACAGCTTATATTAATGGTTGTAATGCTAGTGCACTAGTTAAAATTACCAATAATTTCTATCAGTCGGAAGCCGGTGTTAATCAGGTATTGTGTGTTGACAATACTGTATTATCTGCTGTGCAGCCGGATGCAGGAGTGGGTACATGGTCGGTTGCTAGTGGTTCTGGAATTTTACAGGATCCAAATCAGCCTAATTCACAAATTACAAATCTGGGTATCGGTAAAAATATTATTAAATGGACAATTGTAAAAGATGGCTGTACTTCTACCGATTTGGTGGACATAGAAAATAATGAAGTTAATTATAGTGCAGGATTACCTCAGAATGTATGTTCTCCTTCTGTTACTTTACAAGCTGACCAACCTCAGAATGGCGGTGCAGGATCTTGGTCTTTAGTTGGTGGAAGCGGAACTTTTTCTGATAAAACGATGCCGAATCCTTTGGTTAAAGGTTTATTTACCGGGGCTAATACTTTTAGGTGGAATGTTCAAGAAAATGGATGTTCTGGTTCAAATACCGTAACAATAACAAATAATGAATTTTCAACAGATGCTGGGCCTGATCAGATTGTTGTGGTCAATAATGTGACTATGAATGCTCAGAATGGAATAGGTCAGTGGGATATTTTATCTGGGCAGGGAACTTTTGTTAATCCCTATCAGTTTAATACAGACGTAGTGAATCTGGGAATTGGAAATAATATTTTCCGTTGGACAGTTATTCAAAATGGATGTTCTGCGTCTGATGAGTTAACAATTATTTATAAGGCTTTTGATGCTAATGCTGGTGCCGATCAGGTTCTCTGTGCGGATTCTACTATCTTAACTGCTTCTCCGGCTTCTTTTGGCGATGGTCAGTGGGAGAAGGTTAGTGGTGCCGGATTTATTGAATCGTTAACTAAAAATGATAGTAAAGTTACTAATCTTGGACGTGGAGATAATGTTTTTCGTTGGAGCGTTTGTAAAAATGGTTTCTGTGTGAGCGATGAGGTGACGATTACGAATAATTCATTTGATATTGATGCTGGTGATAATCAGGAAGCTTGTGTTGATTATGGCACAATGAATGCCGAAGATCCCGGACCAGGTGGTAATGGAAGTTGGATTATTTTAAGAGGTGGCGGAGCTGCTAGTGGAAATGTACCTGATGCTCAGATTAATGGTTTACAACCGGGCGATAATGTTTGGCAATGGACAGTAACGCGTAATAATTGTACGAATATGGATACTGTAATTTTAACTTATCACCAGCCCCCATCAGCCATGTTTACTGTAGATAATGATGCTTCTTGTTCGCCTTTGGCTGTCAATTTCTCTAATGCCACTTCTGGTGCTACTAGTTATTTGTGGATTTTTGGCGATGGACAGTTCTCTCCATTGGAAAATCCGTCTCATTCATATAGTAATACTACAGATAAGGATACAACTTATCATATAGAACTGAAGGCAATCTCCGATTTTGGTTGTGTAGATACAGCCAGATATGATGTGAGTGTATTTGCCATTCCAGTTGTTAATTTTGAGGCTTCACCAAAATTACTTGCTGAGCAAAGTTCTAAAACTTATCTTATTCTTTTTCCAGAGTCTCAGGGCTATATTGATTATAGATGGAGTTTTGGTGATGGCGGTAGTTCTACTTTGAAGGAGCCCGGAAGTCACCAATATGACCGATATGGAACATATACTATAAAATTGGAAATTTCGAGCCAGTATTGTAGCGCCGTTGATTCTGATATTGTTGTAATTACTCCCGCACCTCCCGCACCGACTATAACAACTGATGGGGAAACTTATGCGGGTTGTGCGCCTTTGACAGTTGCCTTTATCTCAAATACGCAGTATGCCGATACCTTTATTTGGGATTATGGATATGGACAGCCTGATACTCTTAGTGCAAACGATAAGGATCCCACAGTAATATTTGATATACCGGGTCGCTACTTTACTCGTCTTCAGTCTCACGGTCCAGGAGGGTCAAGTATAACTCAGGTCGATACTATTATTGTTTATCCTGTTCCTCAGGCAGATTTTGAGGTTCTTCCTGATTCGGTAATGGCCGGTGACCAAAATGTATATTTTAATGATAAATCGAAAGATGCCTATACATGGCAATGGGATCCAGGTGTTGGTGATACAATACTGACCGGGCCTAAACCAGCTTTCTTGTACGATTCGGCAGGGGTATATGATGTTACATTGGTAGTTACATCTAATCAGGCTTGTAAAGATTCTATGACTATGCGAAACGCCGTGGTTGTTGAACCTAAGGGTGAAGTAAAGTTTCCCAATGCCTTTACACCTAATCCCAGTGCTGAGGGTGATGGCTCTTATGCAAACGAATTGGCTACATCTCATTTGAACGATGTATTCTATCCTGTTATTCAGGAAGGGATAGTGAAATTCCATATGGAGATTTATAATCGCTGGGGGGAATTAGTTTTTACTACGGATAATATTAAAGTGGGCTGGACTGGCTATTATCAACATAAACTGGCGGCTCAGGATGTATATGTATATCGCTGGCAGGTAACCTATAAAAATCTTAGAACTAAATCCGGAGCAGGTAATATTACCTTAATAAGATAAATTTTAATCCAAGTTTTTTTTACCGGAGAGGGGGGGGAAAACTCCTCTCCGTTTTTATTAATATAGCTGCAATTTATAAACTACACTTGCGTTAATAAAATAGAATCTTAAAAAAATAGCACGTATTTTGTAAGAAAAAATTACTTAGTAATTATTTTGTATGCGACTTATAATTATTTTGTATGCGACTTATAATTATTTTAGCGGTTTATAATAAAGATTTCTATTATTTTATAAAAGAGAATAGAGTTAAATGAATAGTAAAAGGATAATTAGGCTATGCGTTTTGGGAATAGTACTTTTTTTTGTAGGTAACCATAAGAGTATCTATGCCCAAAGTTATATTTTTTCTCAGAGCTATTCCTCTCCAACGATTGTTAGTCCATCGTTTACCGGATTAATTTCTAAAGACAGATTAGCATTAAATTTTCGCGACCAGTGGCCTGGATTAAGTACCTATGTGACCTATGCTTTGACATATGATCATTATAGTAAAAAATTAAGAAGTGGTTTCGGAGTGCAATTGGTGAAGGATAGGGCGGGAGATGGTAATTTAGCCGTAACCACAGGAAGCCTTCTTTATTCCTATAATTTGAAAATTAATAAAGATTGGTTTTTTCGTCCCGGTATGGCTTTTTCATATTCCACACGGACGATTGATTTCTCCAAATTAATTTTCCCGGATATGCTAGCTACCGGTAACCCTGCCACCAGCGAGCTTGGATTAAGTGTTGATAAGAGACCATTTATTGATATGACTACATCCGTGCTTGCTTATACTAAGAAATACTGGGCAGGTGTAACTGTTCAACATTTATTGCGACAGGATGTGGCTTTTATAAGGGAATATCAGGCACGAATTCCAATTACTTACATCTTGCTGGCGGGAATGACGATACCCCTAAGACATAGTAGCAGACGTTTGGGGCAGCGGGAATCTGTTTCTTTTTCTACTCAGTATAGAATGCAA
Organism: uncultured Bacteroidaceae bacterium; assembly: GCA_964421365.1. GTDB lineage: Bacteria > Bacteroidota > Bacteroidia > Bacteroidales > DYOH01 > CAYQXT01. Next base: position 9,650 of record CAYQXT010000005.1, on the reverse strand, counting down.
CAATTTCAGGATCAGTTAGATATTGGTGCTTATTATACGAAATCTCCTTTTGTTGTAGGTCTCTGGTTAAGAGGTTTTCCCGTAATTTCGGGTATCACCAGTAAGGCAAATATCCTAGATGCAGTTATTATTCTTTTAGGTTATTCTGTTGGAGAATTAAATATTGGGTACAGTTATGATTTAACGGTTTCCAAATTACTCTCGCAATCTAATGGTGCGCATGAACTTTCTTTAGTCTATAAATTCAGAAGTCAGGTAAAAAGAAGTTCCAGGAGAAAGTATGCTGCCATACCTTGTCCCGGATTCTAAAAATTATTTAGTTATTAACCCAATCTTTAAGATATTGAAAATGAGAGCCTAATTTACCAAAGCTCGTGATGCTTGCCCTTTCTATTATTTTATCTTTATCTCCATTAAACAAGGAAGGAAAAACTTTATCAATAAGACCTTGTCCAAAATCAATGGATGAATTTCGGGGTGCTTCCCCGGGTAAATTATCTACCGACATGACTGATACGTTCTCTTTTGCAAAAATGTCATTGTTTTCTTTTCCGGTTTTAGGATTAAATCCAAATATTGGCTCAGCAATGGTTGCTGCTCGAATGGTTGAAGGAATAGGGCCATTGATATCGCAACTCACATCGGCAATAACTTTCATTCTGAAATTTTCTTCCTGCATGTCTTGCAAACTGAAGAAACGAGGTGATTTTGGATCCCAGAAATGGCAAGCTATATAAATATCAGCAGCTTTGGTATAAGGTTTAAAAGTTGATTTATAATCTTCTGGGTGTTTGAAAAAATGTTCTAAATCCCAGGCTCCTCCATCAGTTCGTTTTGTGTAATCCCATGGATCAATTTGTGTATAAACAGGGTAATCAAATTCTTGTTTCAAAAATTTTTGAGGACTAATCTTCCGGATAGCTAAGGGTGATAATGTTTCCATGGCTCCATGAGCAACTCTCCCTCCTCCGGAAAGTAAAATTTTTACGGGAGGAAGTTTTATATGCATAAGTTCTCCAAAAAACTCATCCATATCATGACATTGGTAGGCTCTTTTTAAATTGAATGCACCACTTCTTTTCCCATAAGTATATAATGCATTGTAAGCTCCAACAATGCCAGCCCAGCGGCCGAAAGCAACTAGCCGTTGTCCTTCTTTATTGGTCAGGTATTCGTGGTCAAGCAATCTGATTTTTTTTTCGAGTAATGCTTTTAGTAAGCCTTTGTTGTATTCCTGTTTCTTTGCTGTATGTGAAAAGAAAAAATAGGTCTTTTCTGGAATTAGTGTCTCTATTTTAGCTTCTTTCACCCCCATTAGTATATCACAATCCGATAAGTCTTCCTGTAATTTTATTCCTAAAGCAGTATATTCTTCATCTTTATACGCCCTAATTTCGCTTGGTTGTACAACAATTTCAACTTCGGGAAATTTTTCCTTAAATATTAGTATTTGTTGGGGAGGTAATACGACTCTTCTGTCTGGTGGCATTTTTGTTTCTCTTAATACTCCAAATTTCATATTTTGTGATTTTAAATTAATATTCATCTTCGAGCGCAAAAAATACATTTTTTTTAGAGACCATCGAAATTTAATACATTTATTATTATTATTATTTAATTCAATGCTTTGATTTATAGTTGATTGTGTTTTTATTTCTTTTTTGAAATAATTTTATTAATATTGATGTCCATTTTTTAAAGTTTTTTTATATGAATAAGTTTTATTTATTTTTTGTTTTTATACCCCTCTTTTTTGGAATTTCTTGTACACCAAAGCAAGAATTAAAGAGTGATATTGTTGATTTTACCATACTATATACCAATGATGAGCATGGATGGATGCAGGGAAATGAGGAACATGGAGGTGTTGCCGAAATGTATGAGCACTGGCAGACTCAGGAGGAATTTGATAAATCGGAGCATTTTATTGTACTGAGTGGGGGCGATACATGGAGTGGCCCAGCAATTTCCACATGGTTTAAGGGAAAACCTATGATTCAGACTATGAATGCTATGGATTATGATGCTGCTGCACTTGGAAATCATGAGTTTGATGCCAAAGTTGAAAATTTAGAAAAATTAGTTTCAGAAGCTAAATTCCCTTTTTTGGCCGCTAATATAGAATATAAAACTACCGGAGAACTACCTAATTTTGTGAAGCCATACACCCTAATAGAGCGCCAAGGCGTGAAAATAGGAATTATTGGCCTTGCCTCTTTATCTACTCCTTATACCACGTTCCCCACTTATGTGAAAGATTTTAAATTTACCGACTATGCGCCTGCCATTGAAAAATATGCAGCTATTGCAAAGCAAAATGGAGCCGAAGTAATTTTAATCATTGGTCATATTTGTCAAAACGAAATGACGGCATTAATTCCGGTAGCCAAAAAAGTAGGAGCTATTTTTATTGGGGGTGCACATTGCCATCAGAGAGTTTTGCTAAATAATGATAATCTTGTATTAATGCAGGCATCTTCATACCTCCGACGCTATGGTGAAATGCAATTTTCTTTTGATAAAAGGACTAATCAATCTAAAATAATATCGGCACAGATAATCGACAATACTAAAGGAGAAGCAAACGTTCAGATTGCAGCAATTGTTGCTGATTGGGCGGTTAAGGTTGATTCTGTTTTGGCGGATACCATAGGTTATGCAAGTACGAATATTGCTACATCTTCGGCCGGTATGGCCAATATGCTTACCGATTCCTGGTTAATCCGTTTCCCAGAGGCCGATGTCAGCATAACTAATTCGGGAGGTATTCGTCAGAATATAGAAAAAGGCTATATTACTCTAAAAACAATAGTTAGCGTTCTGCCTTTTAATAATACTATTGTCGAATTAGAACTAACAGGAAATGAGCTTATTCATGCAGTTCAAGGCTTTGAAATTGGGGGGATGACAACCATCGGGGGCTACCGATTGAGTAATGGTAATACTATATATTCCGATAGCACTTATGATATGCTGACAACAGATTATCTCTACTCTGTAACAAAATACAATTTTGCAAAATACGATAGTACAGCCTATAATACAAGTATTCAGTATCGTCAACCGCTTATCGACTGGATTAAAAGTTTGAAAACTACACCAGACAATCCTTTGAATAAATATCTGGATAACACGGCAAGGCATTAATCAATATTCCGTTTAACTGATGTTTTGCACATACAAAAGTACAAAATAATTGTTAATTGATAATGGTGAATGCTTATTTGGGAGTCTGGATTTGGGATAATAGAATGGCACTTGTAGAACAACATTAGTAATTCGTAATTATTTAGGGGGCGCACGAGCGGGCTTTTCGCTTATACTCCTCCTTGCCTCAGCCTGCAAAACATTGGTAAAAAAGTAGCTTCCTGCCGGTCGCTCTTTTTTTCCGTGTTTTGCAGGGCTTCGGACTGCGGCGGGGTATCGCTGCAATCCCTTGCGCAGTCAGCGCAGTAAAAGAGTTTAGTCAATTTAATTCATCAAAGCTGAGTTGTCAACCTTACTAAATCTTTAAGATTTAGTAAGGTCTATTTATCAAAACTTGTAATGTTTACTGTAGTCCAAGCCTGTCAGACTTCAATTAGAAAAATAAAAAGAGACATGCAGAACTTGCGTGCCTCTTTTGTTTACTTGCTATGGAAAAGATTAATAAAATCCTTTTTTATTTTTGAGTAATTTTGTGGTTCCATTATTGGATTTTTGGCCATATCCGGGAAATTGCTTTTGTAGAAAAATAGTTCTTAAACTATCCATTTGTCGAAACATATTCTGAAAATCAAAGTTATTATGGTTAAACTGATTCTCAAAAAAATGTTCGTCTAAAAAATTATCCTTCTGTGTAGAGTCGTTGTTGAAAAAGTCAGAAAAAGGGTCTTGCATAATAGTACTACCTTCCTGGAAAAAGAAAGGCTGAAATTGTTTCATCAGACTATCCATCTCTATTTTCTGAGCTTTCCCACCATGACTGACATATTCATAGCTGTATGTAGAGTCATAACCAATCAGATTTCCGTTGTCGTCAAATTTCTTGCGAACTTTGATGTTTACTTTTGGGTTGTTTGGAATACTGTCTTTCCGTTCTTTAAATACTTCAGAACTTGTGGCTGCTTTGCTTGTCTTACCTGTTTTTAGGATGAAAAATGCTATACTTAGTATAAGTACTAGCGTCAGTCCTGAAATTTTAAATCTTTTTTTTGCTGTCCTTTTTTTCATGGTAATTCCTCCTTATTTTATTGTTATACTCAATCGCTATCAAAATAGCGAAAAATATTTTGTTATTACATTTTCAATCAAAACAGTACAAAAGTATGCATAAAAATAGGATAACGATTCGGTATTAAAAATTTATGGCATAATAATATTGACCGTAATAGCCCGGATAAAATCCTGCCAATAATATGGAACCATCCGCATTTCTAATTATATCTAAAAGTTTTTTCTTTGTTTTAACCGCTTTCCCGTTAGCCTTTAGTATCACAAAACCTTTTTGCATTTTTGTATTACTTTTTATCTTGCCTGTGGTAATTTCTTCAACCGATACGCCGCCGTTGATACTATATTTTGCCTTTTCTTCTTTGCTTAGCTCATTCACTTTTAATCCTAATTTTTTGAAAATATATTCTGCATCGTTTTTTACTAATGAGGTTGTTCCTTCTCTGTTTTTTAGTACAACGCTTTTATTTATTTTTTTGCCTTTTCTAAAGATTTCGAGACTGATTTGGTCGCCGGGACGGAAACTACTTAGTTTTTCGAGCAATTGGCTTTCTTTTTTTATGGCATTACCATTTATTTCCAGAATAATATCATTTTTTTGTAAATGCGCATCCGCAGCAGCGCCTGTGGACATTACATTTACTATATAAACGCCTTGTGATAGATTAACGTCTAAATCCTTAGAACTTTGGGCATCTAATTCGGCCAGTTGAACACCTAAAAAAGCTCTTTGAACAATCCCAAATTTGATTAAATCTTCGGTAACTTTTGATACTATATTACTGGGTATAGCAAAAGAATATCCTGTGAATGCTCCGTTGGGTGAGGCTATGGCTGAATTTATTCCTATCAAATCGCCATTTAGATTTACTAAGGCGCCACCACTATTCCCCGGATTAACAGCAGCATCTGTCTGGATAAAGGACTCAATGGCTGTTTTTTCTTTCAATATATTGATATTTCTTGCTTTTGCACTTATAATCCCGGCTGTAACAGTAGAAGATAGGTTAAAGGGATTACCAACGGCTAAAACCCAATTGCCTATTTTTATATTATCAGAATTGGCAAAATTAAGAAACGGTAAGGCTTTTGCTTCTATTTTTAATACGGCTAAATCAGTAGAAGGGTCGGTTCCTATTACTTTGGCCTTAAAGCTTTTATTGTCATTGGTTACGACCTCTAATTCATCGGCATCTTCTATCACATGGTTGTTGGTTACTATATAGCCATCGGGGCTGATAATTACACCCGAGCCACTAGTTATTTTAAGTTCTTGCTTATTTTGGGGGACTCTAGAATAGCTTCCTCTGCTTATTCCTAAGAGTTCTTGCATCGGGTCGTAGTATTTTTGGTAGCCATAAACTAAGTGGTTGACTACTGAGGCTGACTTTATATGTACTACTGCATGGACTGTCTTTTCTGCCGCAGCGGTAAAGTCAATTGTACCTGCTGCAAGTTGCTTACCGGTATTGCCTGCAAAACTTACAGGTGTTTTGGGGGCTACGTATTGAAAGCTTCCAGAATGTTTTTTTTCTAAAAAAAAGTTAATGCTTAATGTAAATACACTACCTAAAATTGCTGCTATTAGAACATTTCCAAATTTTTTCATCGCTTTATCTCTTTAAATTATACATTCTCAGGCTACTTTATTTTTCCCTTTGAAGTATTTCAAAAATAGATAAATTCTATTTTAATAAGTTTTAAGAAATGTTAAGCTTGTTAAAAAAAAGTCTAGTAATTTTTTATTTCATGTTTTTTACACCACCATTCCAGATAGCTACGTTCGTTTATAATTGTATTTCCAAATTTTTTCAGATAATTTTGAAGGTCTTCTTGGCAAATATGTACTAGAATAGTTTTGAAACCAATATCGTCATGTACCTTTAGGGCATAGCCCCCAAGTATTTTGCTTCTCTTATATATTATTTTTTGCCTGTAGTACATCTTTTTTATTTATATCTATCCTGTACAATACTTCATTAATCTTTGTCAAAGTTTGCATTAAATAGTTGATAGGATGATAATCAATAGAATTATTGTTAAATAATAATTTTGACAAAGTTTTTGTCTTATACTCAACCACTTCTAAAATTTGTAAATCTCTTTTGATAACTTCCTGATATTCTGAAATGAACAAATGTAAGCATACAAAATGCGATACTGGCACGGTATAAAATATAACAAAGGATTGATTGAAAAATCAATACCTAAAATTTTTGTTCTCCTGTCTTTCAGAAAATTTTATCATTTTTTTGTTTTAATCGAGATATGTACCATTCCTCATTTCTGTAAAAAACGTATTTTATATAGCCATAATTCTGTTATTTTGTCATTCTCACGAGGCTCTTAAGCAATGGTAAATTATTAATTGTGAATGGTGAATAGTGAATTTTGATTGTAGCTAAAAAATAATTAGTTCCCAAATTTATACTAAGCCGCTTCTGAAATTTGTAAATACTTCTTGATAACTTACTGATGTTCTGAAATAAACAAAAGCAAGCATACAAAATGCGATACCGACACGGTATAATATACAAATATATATGTCAGTGTGCTTATTTCCCAGATATACTTATTCTGTTATATACGGTTTTATCAAATTATGTGTAAATTTGTCTGTTTTTTTGAGTGGTTTGAAATTTGAAGTTTTTTTGAAAATGAATGGGTATGAATTACAAAGATTATTATAAATTATTGGGGGTAAGTAAGACCGCCAGTCAGGATGAAATTAAAAAAGCATATCGTAAACTAGCTGTAAAGTATCATCCAGATAAAAATCAGGACAATCCAGCTGCCGAAGAAAAATTTAAGGAAATAAATGAGGCCAATGAAGTACTTAAAGACCCTGATAAACGTAGACAGTATGATGCTTTGGGGACGAATTGGAATCAATATCAACATTATAATACGAATGATTTTGGTCGTAAAGGGAGTCGAAGTAATTCAAATTCCGAAAATTTTTCCGATTTTTTTAATATGTTTTTTGGCGGTTCAGGCTTTGATATGAATGATTTTATTAATAATAGTTCAGGAAGGAGAAATTATAGGCAGAAGCCACAAATCATAAATTATGAATCGGAAATTGAGTTGAATCTTGAAGAAGCATACCGAGGGAGTGAGAGAATATTTAAGGCAGAGGGCAAAACAATTAAAGTTAAGGTAAAACCAGGAGTTAGGGATGGTCAGGTATTGCGTCTTAAAGGGATAAAATTGGGCGGACGAGAGGCATCTGTCCGTTTGAAAATTAAAATAAAGCAACATCCTGTTTTTCAGCGCGAAGGTGATAATTTGAGCGTTAAGATTAAAGTGGATGCCTTGGATGCCCTTCTTGGTGGGCAAATTGAAATTCCTACTTTTGAAAAAAAACTCAAAATTGCTTTACGGGCAGGCACGGATAGTGGTAAGAAATTACGATTAAAAGGAAAAGGAATGCCAAAATTTGAGCAGCCTGCTGAAAAAGGAGATTTATTAGTGATAATTAATCTGACAGTAGCTAAAAAACTTTCCGAGGAAGCCCGTGAACAGGTTTTGATTCTCAAGGAAATGATTAATCATTGAAAATAAAATACATAGTGATGGTAAATTGTTAATTGTGAATTCTGTTTGCCGCTAAAGAATAAGAGTGTTTCCAAAATATAATTAATAAATAAGTCCGGTTAATTAGAGTTTGTTTATTCCTACTGTGTGTGGGTTTTCAAAAAAAAAATCGGACGAATGATTTTTATTATACATAATTCGTGAAAATGTTTTAAGTTTGTGTTATTAAATTTCAAATATGAAAAAAGTTGCTTTGATTACCGGTGCAAGTGCAGGAATAGGAAAAGCCATTGCTAAAGAGCTTGCTTTACATGAGTATAATCTGATTTTATTAGCAAGACGAACAGAGCGTTTAAAAGAGCTTAAAGAGGAAATAGAAGCGACTACTGAGGCAAAAGTTTTGCCTTTGACGATAGATATTAGTGATAAGGAGGCATTATTAAAAGTAGCCGAAAATTTGTCAAAGGATTGGCAGACCCTTGATGTCTTGGTAAATAATGCGGGTCTGGGAACAACTTTCCAGACCGTAGAAAACGCAGATTTGGAGGATTGGCAAATAATGATAAATACAAATTTTGCCGCCTTAGTATACGTTACTCATGCTTTTTTGCCCTCTTTGCTTAGAAGTGCGGATGCACATATTGTTAATATAGGATCTGTTGCTGCAAAGCAGGTAAAACGTGGCTCGAATGTTTATTCGGCTACAAAATTTGCTTTGGAAGGTTTCACAAAAGGTCTTCGTATAGATTTACTTGAAAAAGAGGTACGTGTCAGCCAGATAAATCCGGGAATTGTAGAAACAGAATTTGCTTTGGTGAGAGCAAAAGGGGATGAAATTGAAGCAAAAGCCTCCTATGCTGGTTTTACTCCTTTATATCCGGAAGATGTTGCTGATGCCGTAGCTTTTGTCTTATCAAGACCGAAAAATGTTAGTATTAATGATATTCAGCTTACGAGTCTTATCGAAGCAGATATAAATCATCGACTTAAAAAAATAGTAGAATAATGGATGAACAAGATAATAAAATTGCTTTAATAACCGGTGTTACCTCCGGTATTGGTAAAGCAACAGCTCATAAATTAGCTGAATTAGGTTATGATTTGATAATTACCGGGAGACGAGTCAAACGTTTGATGGAGATTGAGAAAGAATTGCATGCAAATTATAAAATTAGGTGTTTGTCTCTTAATTTTGATATAAGAGAATTAGCGGCTGTTGAAATGGCTATCAAACGAATACCCGAAGATTGGAAAAAAATAGAAGTTCTTGTTAATAATGCTGGATTAGCCCTTGGCTTAGCGCCTTTATTTGAAGGAGACTTTAGCCAATGGGAGCAAATGATTGATACCAATGTAAAGGGCTTATTATACATGACCCGACTAGTTGTTCCGGAGATGATAGTGAGGGGAAAGGGACATGTTGTTAACTTGAGTTCCATTGCAGGAAAGGAAGCATATGCTAATGGTGGTGTATATTGTGCGACTAAACATGCTGTTGAGGCGATTACGAAAAGTTTGCGAATAGACTTGTTGCCTCATGGCATAAAAGTATCGTCAGTATCACCAGGTATGGTTAATACAGAGTTTAGCACAGTTCGTTTTAATGGGAATAAAGAAAAAGCAGACTCTGTTTACAAAGGTTTAACTCCTCTTTATGCTCAGGATATTGCTGAAACAATTGCATGGATAATCACTCGTCCTAAGCATGTCAATATTAATGATGTACTTATTATGCCTACCGCACAGGCTGATTCTGCTTATACGTATAAAAAAATAGAAGATTAATTGTAAATTGAGAATTGTATTCGTTGATAGAGAATAACTAGTGTCTATCCAGAATGTTACTGTTCGGCAAAGGTTTTACCTTTGTCGTATTTATTATTCAGGCTTAGCCTGAAAGA
>CAYQXT010000004.1:0-26097 GCA_964421365.1 uncultured Bacteroidaceae bacterium | reverse complement strand
GAATATTAAAGTTGAATTTTTGTGGGGGAGTGATACTTTACTTCGTACCGTAGAATCTTTAAAATATGATGACAAGCGAAACTGTATCTATGCCTCCTGTATTAACGGAAACCCCAGCGAAAAAGATGGAAATGGATTTATTGCCTGCTTAGATTTAACAGGGAAAATTATTAACTTACACTGGATAGACAGTTTAGATGCTCCAAAAGGAATGGGAATAATAGGCAACCAGCTATTTGTAACCAATATAGATGAAATAGTGAAAATAAATATAGACAAAGCAAAAATAATTAAGCATTTTAAAGTAAAAAATGCCAAGTTTTTGAATGATATTGATGTGGACACAAGCCGGAAAATTGTTTATTTCTCGGATATGGCAACAAACAAAGTATTTAGTTTGCAAAACAATGCTGTTAATTTACTTAGTGATGATACTTTACTCAATCACTGTAATGGTTTATTTTTTTATCAGGCTAATTTACTGGTTGGGACAAAATTTGGCGTTGTAAAAATTAATCTCAAAACTCAGTTCTCTGAACTGTATATTAAACATAAAGGCGGAATAGATGGTTTGGAACTATTCGGTGAAAATAAATTTATTGTTTCTAACTGGTCTGGCGAAGTGGATATTATCACAGCCGGAGAAGACAAAATTCTCGTTTTTAATACTTCAAAAGATAGTATAAACGCCGCAGACATTGATTTTGTACCCACAAAATCATTACTCTTAGTTCCTACATTTTTTAATAATAGAGCCATGGCTTATAGTGTAAAACCAAAAAAATAATTTTTATCTAAACCAAAAAAATAATTTTTCGTAAAGACAAGAGTATATTATGGAATCCAAACTCTAATGATGAAGAAAATTTTATTTTTTCTGCCACTAATATTTCTAATTTTCTGTAAAAAGGAAACAAAACTTAACCCAATAGCTCAGAATGGAATTCTTGATTTGCGCTCGTGGAATTTTAAATCTGATGGAAGCATAAGCTTAGACGGAGAATGGAATTTCTATTGGAAAAAATTTGTTTCGCCAGATTCTATATCGCCACAACAGGAATGCATAAATATTTCAAAATATTGGAACAAACAAAAATTCGACTCTCATAAATTGCCCAATTTAGGCTATGCCACTTATCATTTAAGGATACTATTACCAGACAGTTCACATTGGCTAGGCCTTTATATGAAAGAAGTACAATGTGCCTATACCTGTTATTTGAATGGGATTAAAATTAAACAGATTGGTAGCCCCGGAAGCTCATATAAAACGGAAATACCTGATTATAATTATACCGTGCTCCCCATAATCGATCCCAAAGATACGCTTGATTTAGTTTTTCATGTTTCTAATTTTCACCACCGGAATGCAGGATTCTTCCGAGTCCCGGAAATTGGCTCTATGCAAAAAATAATGTATCAACGCTTTTGGTATATTTTGCTTAACCTATTTCTTTTTAGTTCATTAATAGTATTAGGTGTCTATCATTTTTTTCTCTACTTAAACCGGCGAGAAACAGGGGCTTTCCTATGGTTTAGTATTTTTAGTTTTATTCTGGCCTTTAGAACTTTATTTACTGGTATAGAACTTTTTAAATATGCTTTTCCTGATACTCCTTGGGCAATAGCCTACCGTATAAAGTACGCGACTCTGTATTTATTAGTATTTTCCTTCACCAAATACATATACGAACTCAGGAAAATATCTTTAAACAAAATACTTATCCGAATATTTTTTATTGTTCCAGTTTTGATGCTTTTTCTTTTGTTCCTGCCCGCCACAATATATACTCACTCACTTGATTTTATAGGCCTATGGGTAATCTTTGGATTTTTATACCTAAGTTATGATATTATCAGGAATAGGAACAAAAATATCATTCAATCCGGTGTATTATTTTTTAGTATACTCCTAATTCTTTTTGCTTCGGTGAATGATATTTTGGTGGCACAAAAGATATATAATGGTATCTTTTTGCTTTCTATTGCCACCATTATTTTTCTCTTTGGTCAGGCCGATATTTTAGTTCATCTGGTAAATAAATCCTTTGACGAAGTTACTATATTAAAGGACAAATTATCCTATCAAAACCAACATTTAGAGGAGCTGATTACGAACAGAGAAGAAACGATTAAGAAAAACTATAAGAACATCATTGACGCAAATATAAAATTAGAAGCACAACAAAACATCATTAAGAAGCAACTAAAAAAAATTCGGCTTAGTAAAGAGAATTACCGGAATACACTTGATTTCATGCCGCAAATATTGGTCGAATGTACTGCGGAAGGGAAAATAGTATTTGCCAATTTGAAATTTTTTGAACAGAATGGTTTTACTCACGATGATTTTGTATCAGGAATAAATTTATTTGATTTTGTATCAGAAAAGGATAGTCGCTTTATTAAAAAAGAGCTTAAAATGCTACATACTATCCATGGTGAAAAGATAAGTATGTCTGATATTAAAGGAAATAAGCTTCGGTTTGCAGTATTTATTTCTGTGCTGAATCAGGGGAATATTTATTCGGGCTTTAGAGGTATTTTTATTGATATAAGCAAGCAAGAAGAGCTTGAAAAACACTCAATAATATTGGAACAATCTATAAATAAAAGCAATATAGGAGTTATTCTATCGGACAAGATGGGTAATTTAGAATATGTTAATCAGGGAATTACAAATTTTTTAGACAAAAACATAAAAGAACAGCCATCCGATTTAAAAAATATTTTTGAAACCTCATTAATAGAGCCACTATTAAAAGAAAAATTAAAAGAAACAATTGCGCAGAAAAAAAATCAAAAAATACAACTTGAAATTTTCAAAGCAGAGAAACAAAAAATATGGAGTCAAGTATTTATTTCTCATGTAATCGAAGATGGAGAAATAGCTCATCTGTTGATTATTTTTAATGATATAAACAAAGAAAAAGAACTTGAGTTTTTGCAGGCGAGTATATTAAAACAGCTTAAACAAAAAATTAAGGATGTCTTTCAGAGTATCGAATATGCAAAGTTCATCCAGACTGCTATTCTCCCTTCAAACGAGAACTTCACAGAACTTTTCAAAGAGCAATTTTTCATCATCAATAAACCCTTGAATATCGTGAGTGGTGATTTTTATTTTTTAAAACGATCGGGAGATAGAATCATAGTAGTGCTTGGAGACTCTACTGGACACGGTGTTCCTGGGGCTCTGATGAGTATACTTGGAATTACATTATTAAGCGATATAACAGATACCTTTCCGAATATTTTGGCAGCGGATATACTGGAATTGATACGTATTAAGATCATAAAATCTTTGAGCCACGGCAATAAGCTTAAGTTAAAAGATTCTATTGATATGGCTATATGTATATTTGATTTCGGCCATCAAGAGCTAAATTTTTCGGGGGCCAACCGCCCGATACTTCTTTGTGAAAATGAGCAAATAGAACGGATAAAGCCTATAAAACAATCTTTGGGGAGTAATCACGTAAATCTGGAATTTGAAAACCATTATGCACCCTTAAAGAAAGGTAGCCGCTTATATTTGTATAGCGATGGAATTACTGACCAATTTGGTGGTGAGCACGACAAAAAATACGGAACCCAACGGTTTACAAATTTAATTCAGAAGATACAAGTTAAGGAAATTAATGAACAGCAAAAAATTATCAATGCAGAATTTGAAAGCTGGAAAGGGGGAAATAAACAAATTGACGATATCCTAATCATTGGAATTGAAATTGGCTGATTAAAGTGCATCTATAAGTCCGGTATAAAAAGGTAAATTTGCATCAAAATCAGTCGGACGGCTTCATTAATCAATTGTAAATGAGCTATCTATTTTTACAGTTTTAATAAATCTATCCGTCCGACCAGTTTTTAGACCGAACTCATCTATAAATTCAGAAATAGTATATTTGGATATAGTTGTATCAGGATTGTAATATGTCATTATACCTTGTTAGATATAATTATAGGATTGTTACAACAAGCTAACAATCAAGTCTAATATAGTTAAATTGAGAGCTTTCACACTAAAAAATTATTCATATTCATTCGTGTAATTTGTGGACAAAATATTTATCGGTCTTTGTGGATAGGTACAAATTAGTTTATATATGTAAAGTAATACCGGTTCGGTATGAGCTATTCTCGCGGCACAATAATCTTTTCGCTTTCTTTTAATCCTTCAGTAACAGCTATTTTCCGACCATCTGAAATTCTAGTTTCAATTTTTCTTTTTTCAATTTGTCCATTATTCAAAACCTGAACAAAAATGGTATCCTCTACGAAATTCAAATACTGTTCGGGAATAACCAGCAAAGAGGAAGCTTGTGCTGGGAGAATATCGGCAAAGGCTGTAAAACCGGTTAATCTACTGTTATTTTAAAATTAGCCACAGCATTGTTTATTACTGCTTTCGGACTAATTTCGACAAGCTTGGCATCAACGGTTTTATTTAACGCAGGGATGTTTACATCAAATATCATATTATTAGAAATTTGGACGTAATAGACAAAATGGTAGTATCCAAAAAAAACATGAGAAATAACAATTGTATCTCCTTTAATATTTTCGGTATTAAACTCAAATTGCCCCAACTCATTGCTAATTGTACTTCTATGACTTTTTCAAAATAAATTTCGGCAAAAAACAAAAGCCATAGAATCTTCCTCATTCAAAAGGGTTTTGCTTATTTTAATATTGTTTTATGCAAACGAGGAAATACTAATCAATAGTAATAAATAAAAAGTAAGTTTCTTCATAGAAATTTATTAATTGTTAGTAGCAAATCTTGTATATGATAAGGCTTATTAATTACAAAATCTGCACCGGCTTTTATAACTGTTTTTATCTGCTTATTTTCGTTAAAAGCCGTAACCACAATTATAGGTATTTTGGTATTCACCTTCCGAATCTGTCGAGCCACTTGAATACCATCTAATATAGGCATTTTTAAATCTAAAAATAGCAAATCAAAATGAGTAGAATTAAACTGGTCGACAGCTATTTGACCATTTTGTGCCCAGACAACAGTTGCTCCACGGGTTTTTAAAATACCGGATAACACTTCATAATTTGTCTCCTCATCCTCAGCAACTAAAAACTTCATTCCTTCAAAACTTATGTCTGTTAAAACAGATTCTGGAAACTGATCAACTGTGTTAAAGTCCAAAGGAAGAAAAAGCTCAAACCGAGTTCCTTTTCCCAATTCCGATTGTACAACTAAATTCCCATGTAATAAATCGCTATTTGCTTTAACCAAAGCTAAGCCAACACCTAATCCCCTATATAATTTATCCTTACGAAAGTCGGGTTTTTCAAAAACATTAAATATTTTTTTCAGATTTTCAGCAGGAATACCTATTCCCTGATCTTGAACAAAGAAATTTATTTTTTGGCCTAAAATTTCAAAGCCAAAAATTATTTTCCCTTTTTCGGTATATTTAACTGCATTTTCGAGTAAATGATTGATTATTTGTTTTAAACGATGGGGATCACTTTCTATTTCAATGTTTTGGCGTACAATCTTCAGTTCTAACTCTAAGTCTCTAAAGGCCAAATCTAAATAACCCTTATATTCGCTATAAATGTCTTTTAAAAATTGATTTACTAGTATTTTTTCGGGCGAATATTCAATTTGATTAGTCTCGAACTTGGACAAATCTACAATATCTTCTATCATACGGATAAGCCGGCTACTATTCTCCAAAATAAGGCTTACAAAGCGTTTTTTCTGCTCTAAATCAATATGCTCCATACCAAGTAATTGTGCAAAACCATTAATGGCATTCATTGGCGTTCGAACTTCGTGTGATAAGTTGGCCAAAAAGTCAGTTTTGAGTTTATCGGCTGATTCTGCCCGCTCCTTTGCGATTTGAAGTTCTTTTGTCCGTTCGGTAATTTTAGATTCTAGCTGCAAATTATACTCTTGCAGTTGCTTTTCTAGCTGTTTGCGATGGGAAATATCCCGAATAACGATAATGAAATACTTTTCCTGATGGAAATTCAGCGAAGAAGCTGACATTTCCAGTGCGATCGTTTTACCACTAACATGATAGAAAGTCTTTTCGGCAAAAATTTTCTCTCCGCGACGGAGCGATTCTATCAATTTTTTTTCGTTATCTCTCCATTTTGGAGGAGACAGATTAATATAATCTGATTTTAAGATTTCTTCTTTAGTATAACCTAAAATTTCACCAAAAGCTTCGTTCGTCTTAATAAATTTGCCATCTACATCTAAAACAGCTATACCATCTAATGCATTTTCAATTATCGCTTCGGTAAATTTTTTCTGACTTTCGACCTCTCTTTGTACTTTCAGAATCTCATCTGTTCGATATTTTATTTTTCTTTCTAATAAGTCATTATATTTTTTCAATTGTTTTTCCCGATAAAAAATAAAAATGGAAATTCCAGAAAGTAGAATAAAAATTAATATGATGATAAACCAGGCCTTTTGCCAAATAGGAGAATCTATAAAAATATAAAACTTTTTAGCAGCTGACCATTCTCCTTCTGCGTTAATAGCCTTAACCATAAAAATATAGCCTCCAGTAGCAAGATTTGTATATTGGACAAAATTTTCAGAACGACTAGCATAATGCCAGTTTTTTTCCATTGGGCTAAGGCGGTAAGCATATTTAGAACGTTCGGGATGACGATATTGTGGTGAGCAAAATTCTAAGCGGAAATAATTTTGATTATAAGCTAAATAAATGGAATCTTTAGCCGTGATTATTTCTTCAAAAAAATGATTGTCATTACTATGTCCTATCTCATTATTAAATAAATTTATTTTGGTCAATATTACTTTGTTCGCCATTCCATGTAGTACATAATCCTTTGGATCAAAATAAGTTACTCCGTTCACTCCTCCAAAAAATATTTGTCCTTCCTTATCCTTAAAAGCAGCACCAGCATTAAATTCCGAATTCCTAACCCCTTCATACTCATCAAAATAAGCCAAATTATTTTTTTTTCTATTATAAGTATAAATTCCGTGCCCCGATGATAACCAAAGACGCGAAGAGTCATCTTCTTCAATAGCATAAAAATATTTTTGCTTACCTTCTATTTTAACTTTTTCAATCAATTCATTTTTAAGGGTATCCATAAAAAAGAGATGTTTGCTCCCACTAATCCACAGGGAATTCTGACTGTCTTTATAAATATCCACCAAATTCTCCGTAATATTCTCACTTATTTTACTCAGATGAATTTTACTCTGGCTATAAAAATCGAATAAATTTATAGTAAATAAACCTTTTTCTGAAGCAATAATTAACTTCTTGCCTTTATATTTTTTTATCTTATTGACTCTTAACCCACTAGCACCTATAATCTGAATACTATCCGTTTGAGGATTAAAATAAACTAAACCATTCACTGTTCCCAGCCAGAAGCAAGCAGAATCATCCTCAAAAATATTTATTATAGCAAAATTCTGTGTTTTACCATAAAAAACCGACTTTTTAAGCTTATTTTCGATCTTTACCAGACCATTATCTGTCCCGATAAACAAGTTATTTAATGAATCTGCCGTTAAGCAATAAATACTTATACTTCTTTGTTTTTGAGGACTTAAGCCTGGTATTTTAAATAACTTAAAATTAAGATTGTTTGTGTCTATACTTCTATAAAGCCCTTTTTTTAGCGTACCTACCCAATAATGTTTCTCTTTTAAACGATGAATAAACCATACAAAGTTTTGATTATTTCCACTTTCACTAGCATGGTCACTAATATTCAAATGTTTAAAAATAGCGAGTTCTGGGAAAGTCCAACTCAAGCCGTTAACTTGTCCAAGCCACAATATACTATCTTTATCTATATAAATTGAACGAATATAATTGCTCACCAAACCATACTTAGCCGTTGAGGCAAACCGGGAATATCTTAATTCACTACTTGCGAAATTAAAAACACTTAATCCTCCCCCATCTGTTCCTACATATAATTCATTATTGATAATTTCTATATCATTGACATTATCATTATACAGCAATCTATTGTATTGATTAAATCTTCGTAATACCTGTTTTAAAGAAAGGCTTAGCATATAAACTCCCTGATTTCCAGAAATAAAAAGTGTATCATCATTATATTTCCGAATGTGATTAACTCCTTGAAACGGCGTGGGCATGATAATTTCTCGCTTTCCTGACGGAATATTTAATTGATATAAAAAATGATTATCGGCTAATAATAGATTATGAGAATTAAGCAGTTCTACAGCTGTGAATTTGTTGTTAGGATTGGAAGAATCTATCACACTAAACTCTAATGTACTAATATTTAAGACATAAAGCTTTTTAGTAGTCAAAATAAACAAATGGAGAGAATCTAATAGGCTTATCCTAAGGATAGAATTTTTACTATTAATATCTTTGTTCTTAGTCCGAATAAATTTATCCTCAGCCTCAGAATAATAATTTAGTCCTGACGTGGCAGCTACCCATAATCGTCCGGAGCTATCAACCAATAAGTCGTTTATAGTATTACTAAAGAGACCGGTAGTATCATTCTTCCAACGATAGACTTTAACATCCGTTCCATCAAAACGATTTAAGCCATCGAGTGTGCCAAGCCAGACAAACCCCAGACTATCCTTCACGATACAGTTTACAGATGCCTGAGAAAGTCCATCGGCAACAGAAATAGACCGAAAACTAAAATCTAAATCCTGGCCAAGGCAATTAATTGTTATTAAGTAAAATAACAAATAAATAGAAAAACTTTTCATATTAATATGCTAATGTTGATGCAAGATAAATAAATTCTTTTAATACCCGTAAATAGCCCTGTTTTTTTTACAGATATTAGGTTTATATTTGTAGAAAAACAGTGTTATGGCTTACGAAAAAATTATCATCGATATGGCTGGTTTGACAATTTACGAACCAATGGCAACTCTTACCGATTTACTTGTTTCTACTACCTGTTTTTATGCTTTTTTTGTAACTAGAAAGCGGAAACGAAAAAATAAAATGAGCCAATTTTTTAAGTGGCATTTCCTTACTATGGGAATCGCCACCCTTTCAGGCGGACTTATGGGGCATGCTTTTCTTTACGCTTTCGGCTTGCCTTGGAAACTTCCAGGATGGCTAATCAGCATGATTTCCATATCGTTGTTAGAACGGGCTTTTATTGCCTATACAGTTCAGCATGTAAGCAACAAAGCTAAATTATGGCTTAAAGTGATAAATAATATCGAACTTCTCTTTTTTATGAGTATTACCATTATTACCTTGAATTTTAAATTCGTAGAGATTCATTCGGGATTTGGAATTTTAGCTGAAATTTTTCCTTTACAACTCTATATGTGGTTCAAAACAAAAGACGCGGCCATAAAAAATGTTTTTACTATGGTCGCTCTCTCTGCTCTCTCTGCACTGATATTCATGAATCATGTTATTATTCATCCTTGGTTTAATCATTTAGCTTTGAGCCATACACTTATGACTATAGGTATTTTCTTTTTGCTAAAAGCTTCACAAGACTTAAAATATAACTGATACGAATCGGTATCCTGTTAGTTATGCATTTTTTTTTAATATTTTGATTGAAATGAAATAACAAAACTCTTTTAGCTATTTTGATAACAATTGAGTATAATTATGCCTTTAAAAAACTTCTCTGAGTGAAAGTTGATACGATTAAGGTGAATTCCAAAGTACTTTTTTTTCATCTATCGCAAGAATATGCTTTGAAAAGAGCAGAGGATAAACAATAGTGAATTTTGTTCCGCTACATGAAAATTTTGTATCTCGATTTAGGTTATGATTGCAGCGTTTTTAGGTCGAATGTCTTTTAAATCTCCAAAATAAACGCCGAAGCTAATCATAGCTATGTATTTCCTTGATATTCGGTTGTATCTTTTCCTATAGCAATTATTTTAATTAAATTATTATTAGCATTTACAACTGGGGCAAAAGAGACGGTAAAGTATTTGTTCACTTTATTAATTTGTAAATAACTAGAGAGTTGAAAAATTTTTCCAGAATTAATACTTTGAAATAATAGATTATACTTCTCTGATTTTCGATCAATAAAATCATTAAGATTCATATCTCGTATAGCCTTGTTCTCTATATTCATAAATTCGGCAAATTTTTTATTAAAATCAATTATTCTTCCTCGTTTGTCAAATTCAACCACAAGATCTATCTTCTCTATGGCTTGAATGTAAGATTTCATTTCGGCCTGATTATTTTTATATTTTTCCTGAGTGGCTTGTAGTTCCTCCAAATTTTGCCGTAATTCTTCTTCTCTGGCCTGCAATTCCTGCGCTTGTTTTTTAGTTTGGCTCAATAAAGAATTGGTCATTTCGGAATTTTCCATACCGGCCAATGTGCCAGCAATATTCTCAGAGAGTTGTTCTATAAACTCTGTTTTATATCTGGCTAATTCGGAAAGTGTGGCTATTTCAAGAACACCATAAACCAGCTCATTAAAAATAAGGGGTACGATAAAAATGTTCTTAGGATTAGTTGCTCCAAATCCAGATTTAATAAAAATATAATTATCTGGTACGTCTTTTATTAAAAAAGATTTTTTTTCTTTTGCGCACATCCCCACCAGACCTTCGCCTAATTTAAGATTTTTTTCTAAATATTTATTTTGATGATAGGCATATGCCGAAATTAAATTTAACTCCCAGTTATCTTCATTTTGCCCATTTTTTTGGAGTTTAAAAATGGTGGCTTGAACGGCCTCAACATAGTCAACAAGCTCGGGTAAAAAATGAGTAAAAATATCGGAAATCTCCAGATCTACATTTTTTAACTTTACACTAAATTTTGCTAATCCTTCTGATATCCATGCACGGTTCTGCGCATCCATTTTCAGCCTCTGCTCCTCATCGTAAAAATTCTTCAACTTTACTCCCATGTCAAGGACAGCCTTTCCTACTGCATCTTTATCGCTTTTTAATTCATATTTCACCGTATAATCGCCCTGACCAATTTGCCGGGTGACCTGAGCTAAATCTCTTAAATTTTGGACAATCTTATTAAAGCTATTTTGAATAATTGAGAATTCATATTCGGGAAGTTTTTCTTCAGGAATATCAATATCTCCCTCTTCAAGCCGCCTTGCTACTTTCACAATATTGCCAAAAGGAAGCAAATGTTTTCTAAGTACAAATGCAAATATAAGCGTTATCAAAAGTATTGAACTGGAAATTAGAACAGAAGCGAAGACTAATCTACTCTTTAATAGTTGGATAAAACCGGAATTCTGCCAGTTTAACTCAAGTTGCCAGTTTTCCG
The DNA here is from genome assembly GCA_964421365.1 of uncultured Bacteroidaceae bacterium. Classification (GTDB taxonomy): domain Bacteria; phylum Bacteroidota; class Bacteroidia; order Bacteroidales; family DYOH01; genus CAYQXT01. Next base: position 14,833 of record CAYQXT010000004.1, on the reverse strand, counting down.
AATCTTTACTAATTTTAATGGGTAAACTTATTTTTATCCGATTTCCTACAACCGAAGTATATGTTTCGCTACTTTGTATTTCAAGTAGATGCTTTTCATACTCTTTTTCGATTTCTTTGATGGAGCGACCTTCGAAATAATTGCGCGAATTATAGGCTATAATCCCATTGCTACTAATTATTTGCATATCAAAAAAATCATTGTTATTAAGAATTCTTTCTAACTTCAAATCAGAAAAATTATAATCTACTTTAACAAATCCTATAACCTCCAGTTTCCGCTTGATTGGTATTAAATAACTTGTAAATACTTTTCTATCCTCAAAATCCGGACTAAAATACGGAAGAACCAACTGTTTTTCGCCAGAATTCAGCACATTATTATAGGCAATATTTTTTTCGGCCAGACTAAAATCATTTATCCGACTGAGAGTGGAAGGTCCCCAATAGGCCTCATTTAACTGCATTGAAAAAGCATTATCCACGATAAAATTGCTCAAACCTGCTGTATCAGTCATCCAATCAACCGATTTAATATAAATACCCACTGACTGAAAAATATCGTTTTCCGTACGAATTGAGTTTAAAAAACGGTTTAATAAAATAGCATCAATTTTATTATTCTTAGCCACTTCTTCTTCAGCAAAGTTTCTTAAAACAATAGCCTTTTCCTGTGCAGTTTGAAAATAAAAAGAAATCTCTGATGCTGTTTCCTGAGCTTTAGGAATATAGACGAGTGGAATAATAGAAGACCTCAGGCCAATATTTACAAAAAAGGCAACAACCAAAATCAATAATAAAAAAGAAATACTTATTATAGCCAACTGTTGTGTTAATCTCTTTTTTAATGTCATATTTTGCATAAGTCGAATCTCTAATTTTTGTTCTTTTTGAAGTCATTCAATGTTTTAGTAAGCATTTCTATCCGCTTTTTCATTTCGCTAATGTTAATACTAATAACCAGCACTTTACCCGTTTTATTTTTTTCATCTTTAACAGGAAAATAATAGTCCATAAAAATAAACTCTCTATTTTCTATACCATACCGTATCTCTCTTACCTGCGGTTCGCCTGATCTTAGCTTGCTCCAAAGAACATGATATTTTAATACATTCTCCACAATGGCAAAATCCCTATGATTTTTTCTCTTTATATCTTCGGATTCAAGCTTAAATAACTGCAACAAATTCTCATTCATTTTCAAAAGATTTCCTTCTTCTGTATATTCGGCTACTAAAAATTGATTTTCAATAAATTTATCAAGCCCTCCATACATTGCGCCAGTCATTTTCCCAGTGTCTGTTCCCGAAATTTCAATTATAAAATTAACAATACTCTTTTTATTCTCCCCAGCAATTTTATTAATATAATAGTATTCCTTATATAACTTACTATTGTAAACAAAGTTACGCTCATGAAAATCTTTTGTCAATAACTCACTCCAAAATGTCTGAAAGTCGGTACTGCTTACAAAAGAGGAAAATTCAATTAGATTTCTGCCAACAATACTTTTCTCTTTAATCTCAAATATTTCGTACACTTTATTATTCGCTTCTATGATATTAGCATCTTTATCCAAAACAACAATAGCCATGATTCTTTTGGCTAAATCATCATAAAGCTCATATTTTACTTTCAATTCTTCATTAACCTTTGATAATTTAAGGGATTCATTTTTGTAATTACTTATTTTTTTCTCCAATAAATCAAGATAAGCCTTACTTTCTTTAACTCTAATTTGATTATCAATCATTTCGGTATAATCAAATCCAATTAAAAAGACTTCATTCATAGTTCCATCTATATCATAAAGTGGAGTAAAAGTAGCCAAAATCCACACTTTCTGATTCAAAATACTAACTTTTAAGACATTACGTTGAATAATTCCATTCTCTAAATCCTTCCAGAATTCTGTAGCTGAAACTTTTAAAGAACTCAAATCAAAGAATTCATTATAAAATAATCCTTCAAGATTTTCAACCGAATGAATATCCAGAAGCCGCTGAAAAGCTTCATTTATTTCGCCAATTTTACCAATCTTATTTAATTTCAATGTAAGAGCCGAATTATCAATTGCTTTAACAAGATTATCCAAATGAAATTGTCGACGAGATGCTTCCTCTTGGGTTGTTTGTAGCTCTTCCAGATTTTGACGTAATTCTTCTTCCTGCGAGCGTAATTCGTCTGAACTAGACTGGAGTTTTGTAAGTAATTTATCGGTTTGTTCATTTATCTGAACAGAGGCTATCGTCAGAGAAATATTATCTGCCAGTTTCTCTAGAAAATTTATAAGGTAGTCGTCCATCTCTTTTATAGATGCCAATTCTAAAACACCTATAATCCGAGACTCTACTTTGAGTGGTATAAGGATTAAGGAACCTGGCGCTGTTTCGCCCATGCCTGTGGCTATAGAAATATAGTTTTCGGGTATTTTTTGTAAATAAATGGTTGCCTCTTCGGCAGCACAAGTTCCAACTAATCCTTCTCTTATCTGGATCTCTTTATCAATATACTTTATTCTGTCGTAGGCATAAGTAGCTATTAAGTGTAATATTTTTTTACTCTTATTATTTTTTGAAAGGAGATAGATGCCTCCGATTTCCAGCTCCGAAAATTCTACCAATTCCTGTATTAGTTCGGCTGTAAAATCAGATAAATTCTTGGAATGGCGGCGTAAAAAGCTGGAAAAATGACTAATGCCTGTGTTCACCCAATTTCGTATCTCTTCTTTTTTTCTAATCTCCTGCTGTTCTGTCTGTAGTTCTTTTAAGTTAGTTTGTAGGCCGATTAAGCTATGTCCTAGAATATCGGTTTCGCCAAAAGGTTTATACTCATAATCATAATCGCCTTGTTTAATGGATATTGCAAATTGTATTAGATTTTTAAATCCTTTTTTTAAAGAATCTATAAGGAAGAATGTCGTACCAATTTCGTCTTTTCGATGCAAAGGAAGGTGTTCGATTTCATTTAATTCGCCTATGGCCAAGCTACGCATCGCTTTGTTTATCTTCAGTAATGGGAAGAATGTTTGTAGAGACAAAATCCGACCTATAATAAAAGAGGATATAATTCCTAATAAAAAAATTAGAAAAATATATAATTTTATTATCCGAAATTTCGAAGTTGATTTTGAATCTAAGGATACAGAAAGGACATAAGCATAAGCTTGCGATTTAGATCCTACTTTAAAGGGCAAAATCAAAAGGTATTTCTTTTCCCCTTTTTCAGAGTAGTTAATAGAAAATGGAGTTTTAGAATTTTCTATTTTTTGAATAATATCAAAATCGCTATTTAATTTGGCATAATAATCGGAAAATTGAACATCAATAAACTTTGAGTTATTGTGCGCAATCATGGTACCATTGTCATTTACTAGGGTAGAAAAATTATTCTGGGAGTACTGAATCATGTATTTCTGAAAAAATTTCTGGGGTATATCAAGACCCATTGTTCCCACAAACTCTTTATTTATAAATAAAGGAAGACAAATACTGATGACATTAATATTATCAAAGATCTCACCAGAATAACTTTCAGAACGGATATTTAATATATTAGTTTGATAATTTGTTGCAGGAACAGTGTATAAAGGACTATTTCTTATCTCTTTAATTTGGTTTTTATTTAATTGTCTTTCTCCAATAATATTATTTATATTATAAAAATAATATACAAATGATTTATGGCTGATTAAATTTAAGGTATCATTTAAATCGGAATTTAAAATAGCCCAGGCTCCAGCTAAACGAGAATTTTTTTTCAAAATATTTTTCAAACTGCTTTTAATTATCTGCTTGGATGCCTTAGGGCTTATGCCTGATATTTCGCCTACAATGGCGGCATTACTTTGCAAATTAGAGGTTAAAGCGGTAAGCTGTGCCGAAACCATTGCTGCACTGTGGTTGCCTGTTTGAAAGTACTGATTTTTAATTTTTTCTTCGCGGAGCTGCCCTAAAATGACATAAGAATATATTAATACAAGGGTCATCACGATAGTACCGGTTAGAGCTATCGTAAAATAAATTTTTGTACGTATGGATCTGAATTCAAGTTTGAACATTACAATTGACTAAACTTTATCGGATAAATTTAAAATAATTGAATGAAGAAAAAAAATTATCCGATTCATTTCAATAACTTTATTAATATCGCTTTTATATTAATTATCGCATTTTCGTCTTTAATCACATAATCATCTGCCTGATACTGATTAAGTTTATAGACTATTTCTAAATCTTCCTGTCCGGAAAGAATAACAACTTTCGCTTCCGGCAATTTATTTTTAAATTCTTTTAATACGGTTAAACCATTCATTGCATTCTCATTCACTGAATTTAAAAAATAATCCAAAATAATGATTTTCGGATCTAAATCTAAATTTAAAAGTGCATCTTCACCAGAATAGAAAGTAAATATTTTTATTCCATTAATTACTGATAATGTTTGCTTTAACATCTCAACAATTAAGATATCATCATCGACAACAAAAATTATTTTTTCCATCCCTTGCTAATTTTGAACAAATATAACAACAAAATCAATTTTATGTGAGTATTTCGTTTATTTCTGCAAAAATTAAGCCCCATTTGTTTTTAAAAATTTCAAAATTCTCAGTTGCCGATTCTATCCTTTGTTCTGTTTTTGCATTTGTTTCAATATTTAGAGCTAATTGCCTAATTTCTTCATTCCCCAGATATGCTAGAGTTCCTTTTATAGAGTGTGAAACTAACTCTATCAATTCCCAATCCTCTTTTTTCAAGTGCTCTTCGAGCGAATTTAACTGCTTAGGAATTTGTTCCTGATAAAGTTTTAAGATTGTTTTTATGTTCTCCATATCATTTTCATACATTTCTTTTAAAGTATCAAGTTTAAGTATACTCATCTTTTGTCCTTTTATTTTATTCCTCTCAGAATGTGAATCTCTTAATCTGGTCTTGATATTTTTTTTTAACAGTCTGGAAATTTCGGACATAACAACTTCCGGTTTAAATGGTTTTGTAAGATATGAATTCATTCCTAAAGCAAGACATTTTTCGGCCTCTTTTTTCAAGGCATGTGCAGATAAACCGATTATTGGAATATCCCGCTCCGGTGCTTTCATTTTGTGACGTATATATTCTGTCGCCTGATAGCCATTCATTACAGGCATTTGAATATCCATAAGCACAATATCATACTTATTTTCTGAAAGTTTTTCTATGGCTTCTTTTCCGTTATTAGCTATATCAATTTTTACATTACTGTTGATACTCTCTAAAGTGTCCACAACTAAATACTGGTTTATTTCATTGTCCTCTACCAATAGAAGTTTGAGTTCCATTTCGGGACTAAGCTTTTCAAGTTTTTCATCTTGATTTAGAACAATATGTCCTTGTTCGTAAGGTAATATGAAGCTAAAACGAGTGCCAAATTTTACACTGGACTCAACTTCTATCGAACCACCTAAATTATTAACAATCTGCTTTACAATAGACAATCCCAATCCTGTACCACCGGGATTGACCACTTTCCCATCTTCTATTTTCCCAAATCGACTAAAAATAAGTTCTTTTTTATCCTCCGGAATTCCGATTCCGGTATCTTCTACAAAAAAACTAATTTGCTGATTTTTTTTATCAAAGTTATATCCATATTTGATATAACCTTGTTCGGTGAATTTAAGTGCATTACCAATTAAATTATTAAATACCTGCCGTAGTCGTAAAGGGTCTGTTTTGATAATAAAATCACTTTCCGGAACTCCTTTTTCTGCTATCAAATCTATTTTTTCGGAACTCTCTATTTGTTGATAAAAAATATGGAAAACTTCGTCTAAAAGATCATTTAATTCGCAATCCATGATTCTGATGTCAAACTTCCCGGATTCTATTTTGGCTACGTCTAAAATATCATTTATTAAATGGAGCAAATTTTGGCCACTTTGTTCAATATAATTTATATAATGCTCTCTCTTGGAAATTGGCAAATCCGGTTGGCTCAATAAACGCGAAAAGCCTAATATCCCATTAAGTGGTGTACGTATTTCGTGCGACATATTAGCTAGAAAAGACGACTTTAGTTTATCTGCTTCTTCGGCTTTTAATCGGGCATTATCTAATTTTAATTCATTTATTCTCAGCTCAGTAATATCCTGAAAAACACCAATTATCGTATTCTTTTTACGAAAACGATCGTAAAATCGGGAGGCAGAAAATCGGGTAAACTGCGAGCTTAATTGTGAATTGGGCTTTAATTGTAATTCCATATCTACTCTTTGCTTCTGGTTTTCAATTAAATCCCTTAGCTTTTTAGCGAAAAGCAGCGCATCTTTTTTTATAAAAAAAAGAAGAAAATTAGGAAAACTAAATTCCACTATCTCCGATTGTCCTGAGCTCTGATTATTCATTCCTAAATCAATAATGATTTTCTTTTCTGCCGCCAAATATTCCCATTGAAAAATTTGGGCTACTTTTAGTTTATAATCATTTTTTTCGTGGTTTTGAAGTAAATGCAACTGACTAATTTTATTCCCAATGGCCATTCCTATATGTTGCGACATAATTTGTAGCAGGTTAAAATCCTCATGATCGAAAATAAAGTGGGCTGAATAACTTTGGATGACGATGGCTCCAATATTTTCTCTATTTATAATGAAAGGTATGCCCATCCATGATTGCGCTGCCTCTCCAACTAGCAAGATTTTATTTTCCTTATAAAATTTTTCGATTTCTTCTTTGTTGATTAAAATAGGACTGAATTTTTTTATGGCTCTTGCTATCAAAGATTTTTTCAGAAAATTAACGGGTACACACGACTCATGCACAGATTCATCTCTAAAAAATAAAAAGCGATATTCTTGGCTTACTTTAGAATAATTAACAATATAAAAATTCTTAACTCCAAAAGTATCTATAATAATTTTGTATATTTCAGGATAAAGTTCATCTAAAGTACTAAACCGCGAAATAGTTTCGGAAAGTTCAAGCATAGAATGCCAGGTGTAAGCTTTTTTTGTTCCTTGTGAAATGGTAGATATTTTAACAGCTATGCCTGAAATATAGCCATTCTGCTCTATCGGAAAAATAATTATATTATAGGAATTTTTTCTTTTTCCGATTTCTATTTCCTTATCAATATTAAATTTTTCTCCCCTAAAACCAGCTTCAATTTCTTTACTGATTTGAAATATCTCTGAACACTTCCTGGGAAATTCTTTATTTACTTTTATATCTTCAGACAAAAAATCAATACAAAATTTATGAAAGAATTTATTATAAAGAATTATTTTTTTATTTGCATCTACTATAAAAATATAACTATCAAGAGTAAAGGCACAAAGCAAAGTAAAAGTTGTTTCACTTAACTGCTTATTTTTAGAATCAAAATAAAAGCTTTTTTTCTCAAGATGCATAATCGTAATTTATATTTGAATTCCAACTACTAAAATATCATCAACCTGCTCATTTTCACCTTTCCATTTAAGGAAATTATCGTCCAAACTCTTTTGTTGCTCTTGTAAAGGCAGTTTATTAATGCTCAGTAATAAATTTCTAAAACGCTTGGCTAAAAATTTGCTATTTTTTTCGCCCCCAAACTGATCAACATAGCCATCAGAAAAGATATAACAAATATCTCCTTTCTGATAGTCAATTTCGTGCATACTGAAATCGTAATTTCGGCGAAATGAAATTCCAATAGGCATTTTATCAGCCTTGTACACAATAATCTCATTATCTCTTAATAAATATAAAGGATTATGAGCACCTGCATATTCAATTTTCCTTGTTTGCTTATCAAATATAAGCAAACTCATATCCATGCCATCTTTTGTTTCGCTTTCGTTACCATGCTGGTGTAGTGTGCTGATTACTTTTTTCCGCAGTTGTGTTAATATATCATGAGCCTTAATATCGTTATTACCTCCTATAATTTGATTTAATAAAGCAACGCCGAGCATACTCATGATAGCCGCAGGAACTCCATGCCCGGTGCAATCTGCAGCCACAAGAATCAGACGTTCATCGAACTGTCTATACCAGTAAAAATCGCCACTCACCACATCGCGGGGCTTAAAATAAATGAAAGAATCATCAAAAAAGGATTGTAAATTGCTTTGATTGGGTAAAATAGCACGTTGAATCCGTGAAGCGTAATTGATACTATCCATTATACTTCGCTGCTTTTCTTGTATTTCATCGCGCTGGACTTCTATTTCTGTTTTTTGTTTTTCTAATACATTGTTTTGGTCAGAAATTAAATCACTTTTACGCTGAATTTCATCTCTCTGTGCTTCAATTTCGCTTTTTTGCTGCCGCAAAATTTGATTATCATGCTGTTTACGTCTGAAATTTTGAAATATTACGAAGGCCAAAATGGCTACAAATCCAAATCCCATCAAAAAAATATTTCGTAAAAGTTTTTGATGCTTCAATTCAGCCTCTGCTTTTAATTCGCTTTGTTTACGCAAAAACTCAAGCTCTTTTTGTTTTTTTTCAAATTCATACCGAATATTTAATCGGGTAATTTTTTTTGTGTTTTCTTCATTTTTCAGACTATCAGCCATTTTTTGGTAATCTATTAATTGCAGAAAAGCTTTTTTATATTCTTTTTTAGAGGAATAGGCTTCGCTTCGCAGAAAAAACAAATCGCGAATTAACTCGCGGTCATTTATCTGCAGGGCTACCTTGCGGGCTTTATCTAAATAATTTATAGCCTGATTATATTGATGTTGCTTGTTTTTCAAATCGCCTAAACTAGTCAGACATTGAGCATAGGTCTGCATATTCCCACTCGAAAAAACTATATCTTTTGCCCTGTTAAGATAAATAAAAGAAGAATCTAACTCATCTTTAGACAAATAAATGCCTCCTATATTATAATAGGCTGTTGCAATAAGTTTTACATTATTTATTTGCTTACTGTACGAAATACATTGCGCATAATAATTCAGAGCCGAATCTAAATAATTCTTCTGTTTTTTACTCATCTGAAAAAAGGTACTACCTATATTATTATAGCTTTCGGCTAAACCGGGAATATCTTCCAGTTTCCGCCGTATCTGCATACTGCTTTTAAAATTACTTAATGCATCGGGATATTCGCCTTGAAACTTGTGGACAATAGCAATATTATTATTGGCTGTGGCTAAACCAGCCAAATCTTTATTGGCTTCGTTTATGGCTTTACTCTTCAAATAATAGTCTAAAGCTCTCGGATAATTGCCTTGCAGGCGATACAAATTTCCATAGGAATTCCAACAATAAGATAATCCCTTCTTATCTGTTCTAACTTTAAAAAGGATAATAGACGAATCCAAATACAAGCCGGTATTACTATATTTGCCTTGCTGCAAATAATTTTTGGCCAGATTAAAATAAGAGTAAGCCGTCCATTCTTCATCATTTAAAAGTTGATTGATTAGCAAAGATCTCTTGTTGTACGAGATAGCTGAATCCAGAAAACCTATTTGCATATACACATTGGCCGCATTATAATAACAGGATGCCAAATTGACCAGAAAGGTAGAATCTTTCTGTTTGGCTTTAAAATATCTGTTTTTTAGAGTAATACTCTGATTAAAATAATTAAGTGCTTTGATATAAATATTATGAATAAAATAGGTTTTCCCCATCAAATACAGGGCTTGCGATTTTTGTAAATCATTTTTCAGAATAAAACTCAGCGCATAAGCTTTTTGTGCATAATATACAGCCATAGACGGATTTACCTGAACATACTTTTTACTTTGCTCTAATAATAAATTTACTTTTTTGATACTATCAGATTCCTGCTCTACTATTTTCAGGATAGAGTCTCTTTGTGTCTGAGAGAAACTACTATTTGTTAGCCCAAAAAAAATAATTAACAAAAATATTTTTAAATATTTATAAATAATCATGCGATGTATTTTTACTTTTTCACTGAATGAAGATAAAGAGTTTTTTTTAATATTACCATATTTTTAAAAAAAATAACAAGAAATCTAAAAATATATGCAAAAAACTTGCATAAGATTATAAAGAGTGGTAAATTAATAAAAAAAATTGAGTTATGATTAAACTAAAAAAATATCATGGAGATTTAGTTCAAAGTTTAGGATTTGAACAAGACAGGATACAGGCTTCTATCGGGGTAGTTGGTATCGGAGAGTTTGATTTTGGAACGATGCATGCTGAGACCATTAAAGTTACAAGCGGTGAAATTTCTGTTTGGCACGAAAAAGCCAACGAATGGATAAAATTGGCTGAGAACCAAAGCTACAAAGTTCCAGCACATTGTAATTACAAGCTAAAAGCTGATAAAATGAGTAGCTTTATTTGCTTTTATGAGTAAACAGCTTAAATAAAATTCAAATATTCGTCAATTTATAATAAAAAAAGAGGGCGCACAAGTGGGCTTTACGTTTGTAGTTTCCTTGCCAAAGGAACGAAAACAGGCATAAAAAACACAGTTTAGCTTGGACAAAATGAGAATTATTTATCGTTTACAAAAAAATAGAGGAAATTTTAAAAGCTAAACAGAGATTTATCCAAGGATGCTTATCTGTCGGAAGCCGAACTTGGCAAAGCTATTGAAGCATTAACCACCATTCAACAAACAGACACTACGAATCTTAAGGATAATTTTGCCGACAACATAGCTGAACAGTATGGTTATTGCAGTTTAAACGATATGTTTAACAAGACCTTAAAACCTGCCGCTACTTGTGCCGCTTTCCTGAACATAGTTAAAAATGGAGAAGATCAAAAAATAGATGCTTTACCCTTATTAAAAGGCTTAGTTTCTCAAAACCCAATTTCGGCCGCAGATATAAAATTCACCTACGAGCATTGGGATTTAGTCATGAAACTTTATTCTCAAACTAGCAAAGAAGAATAGCAATCATAAATTATTAATGACGAATTCTGTTTATAGATCCTCCACAACTCAGGGTTTCACTTGAAGTGAATCCCTGAGTATAAAAGATAATATTAAATGAGTTCGGTCTAAAAACCGGCCGAATGGATAGATTTATTAAAACTGTAAAAATAGACAGCTCACTTACAATTAATTAATGAAGCCATCCGACCGATTTCAATGCAAATTCACCTTTTTATACAGGACTCTTAAATAAATTTTAGTTAACAATTCACAATTTTTCAATTCTTATTTTCCCGGAAAATCTTCGCCTTGAATATAAGGTGCTCCGGCTGTTTTTAATTCATTCTCCAATCGGCGTAATTCGGTACTATTTAGTTTGGAATATTCACTGCTGAGCTGCTTATACTCGTTCTGCGCCAGCTCAAAACTTTTTTTGTGCATGGCTGCCGGGCCATAGGTAGAATTTCTTGTCCCCATCATGGCTGTACTTAAACGTTCCATGATTGTAGGATTCTGATTTTCACCCACTTCTGCTTTTGCAGGACTGCCATATATTTGCTCTTGCAGTACATTAACCTTTGTATAAAATACATAAATCTCTTTGCTTAGGTCTGCATTAGCTCTCGGTGCACGCAAAAGAGCCTTTTGCATCGCTTTGGCTTTGCTTTTTAGCTCCCCAAGATTCATATAGAGAGCAGATGCATTGGCCTGAAAACCAGATAATTGTTTCCAGAATGCAGCAACAATCTGTGCATCTGCGCCTTTTAATGCTCCTTTGCGTAACTGCTCAACATCAAAAGCTACGGTATCACTCAAAACAGTAAATACGCCATCTACTACTTGGCTTAAAACCGTTTTGTACTTTCCGGGAGCTACCATAAATCCTCTCTTCCTGCCTTCGCCACCTCTTTTGTCGAATAGAAAACGAATCGGCATTGGCGAGGCAAAAGTCAAATCCCAATTTATTCGGTGAAAGCCTTTTTGGGTGCTTCCTACGATATTTTTTACCAGATTATTATCCTTATCTAAAATTGTGAGTATAATTTGGGGCTTGGGCTGCATAATTTCTTTGTCTAAGGCTTTCCATCCCGGGAAATTTACATTCTGATTGGCTTTTATCAGCAGTTTTTCTTTTTCTTGACGTATCTGTTTGAGACTCTTTAAATCATCCTTTAAATAATAGGTAAAATTAGCTCCAAAAGGAGGATTTGGAGCGGTAAAATAACTTTGTCCCTGCGAACCTTTGGCGCCCCTGCCAAGGGGGCCTCTTTGGATATACCACCATGCTTTGCGCGATGGAAACAGCAGTACATTTTTCTGCAATTCTTTTTCATTTAGTTTGCGCAAAAAGCTATAATCATCAAAAATAAAAAATCCACGACCAAAACTAGCACCCACTAAATCATTTTCACGGCGTTGAATGGCCAAATCACGGAATGAAATATTTGCTCCTGTATTAAGTTTTATCCATTGATTTCCACCGTTTAGGGTAAAATAAATGCCAAATTCTGTTCCAACAAACAAGAGCTTAGGATTTACATAATCCTGAACAATTCTCCAAGCAATTAGAGGGCTGGGCAAATTCCCACTGATAGACTGCCATGTTTTTCCGCGATTGGTACTTTTATACATATATGCTTTATAATCGCCTGTTTTATGGTTATCTAAACAAATATATACAGTATTGGCATCGAATAAATCAGCTTTAATATCGTTTACAAAGGCAGTTTTTGGGGCATTGGGTAAATTAGCTACCGGAATTTTATGCCAGTTTACGCCGCCATCTTCTGTAACTTGAATGAGACCATCATCGGTACCGGCATATAGTAATCCCTCTTTTTTGGGCGATTCGGCCAACGAAGTAATCGTGTTAAAAGCCGACATAGCATATACATCCCAAGGTGAGTCCCAGCTTTGTTTTTTCCCCATAATTGGCTTATTCAAACGTTCCTGAGTTTGTGTTAAATCGCCTGAAATGGGTTTCCAGTCATCCCCACGATTATCCGAACGCCAAACACGATACGAGGCATAATACAAACGAGTTGGCGAGTGTGGACTGACCAGAATCGGAGTATCCCAATTAAAGCGTTCATAAGGCTCACCTTCACGTGCTTGTGGTTGAATATAAACAAATTCGCCCGTTGTCCTATCTATTCGCACCAGATTACCCTGTTGCCACTCGGCATACATAATATTGGGGTTTCCGGGCTCAGTAGCCGGCTGATAGCCATCGGCAAAAAGAACCACTTCCCAGTCGGAATTTGATATTCCATGGTAATTATCTGTTCGCGAAGGGCCGCCTTGTGTATTGTTGTCTTGCGTGCCACCGTATATCCAATAGAAAGGTTTGGCATCATCAATAGCCAGTTTGTAGAATTGGGTTAAGGGCAGATTATTGATAAAACGCCAGTTTTGGGCTAAATCAAAACTTTCGTATAAACCGCCATCGGTACCAACGAGTAAATAATTAGGATCGTTGGTACGAAAAACAAGAGCATGGTTATCTGAGTGCTTGTTTATCTCTTTCATCTGCTTGAATGTTTTCCCGCCATTTTCCGAAATCTGCATACGCACATCGCAAAGATAAATCCGATCGAATTTATGCGGACTGGCATAAAGTTCATTATAGTAATGAGAACCTGTTCCGCCGGCAACAGCATCCGATTGTTTCGTCCAGCTTTCGCCTCGGTTCGTTGACTTGAAAACACCGCCTTTGCGCCGCTCTAATTCTATAGCTGCATAAATTACATCAGGTTTCTGGGGCGAAATAGCTATTCCTATTTTTCCCATTTTGCTTTTCGGCAGTCCATTGGTTATCTTTTTCCATGTTTCGCCTCCATCTTCTGAACGATAAATGGCTGTTTTAAACCCTCCTCCCATATAAGCTGCTACGGTTCTATGACGTTGCCAGGTAGCGGCATAAATCCGATTTGGATTTCGTGGGTCTATGGCCATATCGGTTACGCCTGTCCATTGATCATCGCCGAGTGTACGTTTCCATGTTTTACCACCATCGGTAGATTTATATAAGCCTCTTTGTCCGCCACTTGACCATAAAGGCCCCTGCGAAGCTACCCAGATAATATCAGGGTTTGAAGGGTGAACAATAATTTTTGATATGTGTTCAGACTTTTTTATGCCCATATTTTTCCATGTCTTTCCATCATCTATGCTACGATATATACCATCGCCAAAACTGAGATGCCGGCCGCCATTATTCTCTCCGGTTCCCACCCAGATTGTATGCGAATTATTAGGATCGATGGTGATGCAACCAATGGAAAAAACCGGTTCCTTGTCGAAAATGGGCTTCCATGTTGTTCCTGAATTTTCGGTTTTCCAAACTCCGCCAGAGGCTGCCCCTACGTACCAGATATTTTGGTTATCAGGACTTACTGCTATGTCAGCTATTCTCCCCGACATAAAAGCCGGGCCTATATTGCGTAGTTTAATATCGGCAAATGTTTTAGCATTCATAGCCGAAGTGGCCGCTTGCTTTTTTTGAGCCCAAACCGGATGGGCTAAGGCTAAACTTAATAATAATAGAGATAAAGTAACTAATTTTTTCATAATTAAGGATTTTTTCTGTTAGTTATCCAAAGGTATAAAAGTTTTCTTACTTTTAATTTTTTATCGAAGAACAGCTGTTTTTTGCAGACGAAAGAAAAAAATCCTACTTTAAATAGGATTTTAAGATTGATACCGAACCTGTTTCGTGTTTTTATGCATTTTTTTGTATTATTTTGAATATAAATGAAATATTAAAACCTATTTTGATAGTGATTGGGTATGAAATAGTAAATCATGGCATTTTTTCAACTACTTCTACTTTGAAACTTAATAGATAATGAATTTCATTAATGAGTGCTTCTGACGATACGGTTGCACCGGAAATGGCATCTACTTCTTTGCCATAACGGAGAGGCTGACTGCCATTGTAACCAATAAATTGTTTTAACCAAAAATTATTGGCAATCTCCTGACCATGTGTAGCC
>CAYQXT010000003.1:0-31169 GCA_964421365.1 uncultured Bacteroidaceae bacterium | reverse complement strand
GCCCAGTTGGGAGCGGCCAATCCATCGGATATCTTTATCCCAATTTTATTAGCAACCAGCGTATCCACCCTTGTTGGACTGATTACAGTAGCTCTTTATCAAAAAATAAATCTTTTTGATAAAGTAATCGTTGCCTATTTGGGAAGTTTTAGTCTTTTTATAGGGGGTTTTGTGTATTATTTAAGTAATTTTCCACAAGAAAAGATACAAAGCATTTCTACACTGGGAAGTAATATAATACTTTTCAGCATAATCATGTCATTTATTATTTTAGGCGTCATTCGGAAAATAAATGTTTACGAAAGCTTTGTAGAGGGAGCAAAAGATGGATTTCATGTAGCAGTTAAAATAATTCCCTATTTAATCGCTATTTTAATCGCTATCGGCGTATTTAGAGCCTCAGGAGCCTTAGACTATGTAACCCAAAGTATAGCATGGTTCCTTGCGCATTTGGGTATAAATACCGATTTTGTTGATGCGATACCAACCGCATTAATGAAACCCCTAAGTGGAAGCGGTGCCAGAGGTTTTATGGTAGAGACTATGAAACAATACGGAGCCGATTCTTTTGTTGGCCGAATGGCTTCAACTTTTCAGGGAGCTACCGATACAACATTCTATATTATAGCTGTATATTTTGGAGCCATAGGGATAAAAAAGACCCGCTATGCTGTAACAGCTGGATTAATAGCCGATTTTGCCGGTATTATTGCAGCGGTGTTTATTGCTTATTTCTTTTTTCATTAATACTCTCCATACTGGGCGTGTCTAAAAAAAGCATCTGTCAGACCGCTTGAAGCCGTCTGACAGATTATAAAGAACAGAAAATATAAAAAATCAATATTAAATTCGATCTAAAAACCGGTCGGACGGATAGATTTATTAAAACTGTAAAAAGAGACAGCTCACCTACAATTGATTAATGAAGCCGTCCGACCGATTTCAATGTAAATTCACCTTTTATACTGAACTCAATATTTATTTTTCAGATAATTACAGTCTATTCTCATAGGGATAGCTGTTAATCAACTTTACTTAATCCGAATATATAAATCAGTATAATAATTAGCCGATAACTCATCACCGGTAGCACGTTTTAAGAGATCTTTCCAAGAAAGCAAAGCACCATATTTAAAAATATTATCTTTCAGGTATTTGCCAACAGCCAGATTATTCACACAATTAATCATGCAGCCATTGTCAGATTTAATAATATTCTGATTTATATAAGTTTCTATCTGAGCAGCAACCAATTCGCCGAGCATATAATTATAATAAGTACATGGATGCGTAGCAATATGTGTTTTAGTAGCCCAATCAGGACTATTTCTTAAAGTAGGTCTATGCAGCATTTGATAATTTTCGACCAAATCCCACCAAAGGGTATTCAAATCCTGATCCGGATTTTCGTACAGTGCTTTTTCAAAACGATACATGACCTGAGCCCAGCGGCTAAAAATAAATTTTTCCAAACGCAGATGCTTAGGGGCTAATTCTTTAATTTTCTTTGCATCAGCATCAGAAATATTCATCATTTTTTGAATCCATACCGGATTTGAGGCAAAACTACTAAACATTGTCCCTACGGCATCAATAATAAAAAATTGTGGTGCCTGACGGAGTACATAAGGAAGCGAACGGTCGATATTTTTATAATAGGCTGCCCAACCACTTTCATATAACAAATTAGACATAGAGATATAGTTTTTATCCAGATTAAGTAAAATCCGTTCATCTCCTTCACGGTCGATATCCACAGTATAGCCCAATTGATTTTTCCCTGACTTTGGAAATAAATCACTCGCACCAATTGCATCTTCAATATTAAGGCCAATCCCTTTGTAAAACTGATTATCCAGAGCCAGTAAATCGGCATTTTGATAATATTTATCCAAATTTAAGTTATAAATTTTAGGCGCTTGTTGAAAAAATCTATTTTGATAATTCCAAGGCATTAAATTTTCGACAGGAATTTTATAAAGTTTAGCCAATTTTTCATCCATCTCAGCCTTTAATTGCGAATAAGGACCACGAGTAAGAATATCCAATTCGTCAAAAAGATTATCAATTTCCTGAGGATCTAAACCTTTTATTTTTAACTGCATTTCATAATAATTACGAAAACCTAAAGCTTTAGCCTCATCGTTTCGTTTTTTTACGGCCAAAATTATATTTTTTGCCACCTTAGTTCCAATTTCTTTACTTGCCTCCCATGCTTTGCGCAGCTCTTCATTATCTTTAGAATTACTCAATATATCCTCAATCTGATTGCTGGAATATTCCTTATCATTTATTTTTGCCCGGAAATTTGAAAATTCCTGTGTAATTTTATTTTGTAGCATAATTATTTTCACCTGAGTTTCATCGTCTACTTGATGAGGCAAATAAATATTATATAGAACATCCATCTGACGAACCAAAAGACTGTCTTTTACCAATCCACTTTCTTTAATTTTTTTTAATTTTTGAAAATCTTCTTTGTTTGAAAGTATTTTAGAAACCATTATTTGCAAATCAGCTGCTTTTTTGTAATTGGCTTCTTTTCCAGAAATAGCAGCCTCATAACTAGCTAGATTTGCCTCTTTTTGTAACGGAATCATTTTGTGCTCATAATTCTCAACAAACCGAACTAAACCACTTTGGGCTTTCTCTACCTTAGGATCACCACACGACGAGAATAAATTACTAATAATAAGCGCCGTAACCAATAAATAGCTAAATTGTTTCATATGTTTAATCTTTAAACTTTGTTAATTAGTGTTACATTTATCAAATATACACAAAAAATATTGTCCAAGCTATTTTTGAGAAGCTTTTTTTATTCTTAGTTATAATTTCCCGCTTCTAAAATGGGTAAATGCTTTTTGATAACTTACTGATATTATGAAATAAATAAAAACATGCATACAAAATGCGATACCGGCACGGTATAAAACGATTCCCAACAAAAATATTTATCTTAGTCTGGCGTTTATTCACAAATCAGGAACAGATGTCGATAAAAGCAAAAGATATAAGCAAAATTTACGGGCAGCAAAAAGCACTAAATCAAGTTAGTTTTAAGATTAGTAAAGGGGAAATTGTTGGTTTTTTGGGACCCAACGGCTCGGGAAAATCAACCATGATGAAAATTATTACCGGTTTTATTCCAGCCACATCAGGGCAAATTTTTGTTAACGGACTTGATGTAGGACAAAAAACCAAAGAAGTACAAAAAATAATCGGCTATCTGCCCGAAAATAACCCACTTTATCCAGAGCTTTATGTTAAAGAATTCCTGGAATTTTCCGGTCGTGTTTATGGTATCCGCAAAAACCTAAACCAACGAATTGCCCAAATTATAGAAATGCTCGGGCTTGGCGATGAACAACACAAAAAAATAGGCACATTATCTAAAGGTTATCGCCAACGAGTTGGCTTGGCTCAAGCACTTATCCACGAACCCGAAATTTTAATTTTAGATGAGCCTACAACCGGTTTAGACCCCAATCAGATTATAGAAATTCGTGAATTAATAGCCCATTTGGGAAAAGAAAAAACGGTTATGCTTTCTACCCACATCATGCAAGAAGTAGAGGCTATTTGCAGCCGGGTGATAATTATAAAAAAAGGACAAATCATTGCAGATGATACAGCCGGAGCCATTCAAAAAAATCAGAGCAATCAAATTATCAGTATAGAATTTAATAAAATCCTGAATGAAAAACTTTGGGATACCTTTAAAAATTTGAAGGAAATTCGCAAAATAGGTAAAACTCAATGGGTACTATCATTTGATACAGAAATAGATATGCGAGAAAAGCTCTTTCAATTTGCGGTAGCCAATAATTTAGCTGTTCTAAGCCTGCAAAAAAAGGATAAATCGCTAGAAGAAGTTTTTCGGGAACTGACAAAATAGTGCATCAACTAAACACATACCTAATATCTTTAAAAATTTCTTCACTTGAAGTTTATCACATCCACCATAAATTTCAACGCACAGTGTCATTAGTTTTTTTCTAATTACTCGTTAAATGGAGAAAAAAGGGAACTCCAAAATTAACACAAAGACGTCAATCATAAAGCATATTAAATGAATATTTTGACAAAACATTCTTAATTCATATTTTTTATTAAATTTGTGGTTTTATTTTAAATCAGTTAAAAAGAAGTATATTATGGCATATTATTTCACGTCAGAATCAGTATCGGAGGGACATCCCGATAAAGTTGCCGATCAAATTTCAGATGCACTATTAGATGAATTTCTACGTCAGGATCAGAATTCAAAAGTAGCTTGTGAAACCCTTGTAACTACAGGCCTCACCGTCTTAAGTGGTGAAGTTAAAACCGAAGCTTGGGTGGATGTTCAGAATATAGCAAGAAAAGTAATCAACAAAATTGGCTATACGAAAGCATCTTATATGTTCGATGGGAATTCCTGCGGTATAATATCTGCAATTCATGAACAATCGCAAGACATTAACAGAGGTGTCGTTCGCCAGTCGGAAAATGAGCAAGGTGCAGGCGACCAAGGTATGATGTTTGGTTATGCCGTTAAAGATACTTTAAATTACATGCCTATTGCACTGGATATTGCACATAAAATACTAATCGAATTGGCCGAAATCCGCCATGAAGGCAAAGAAATGACCTATTTAGCGCCCGATGCCAAATCGCAGGTAACCATGGAATATACCGATGATAATAAGCCCCTGCGCATAAACACAATAGTTGTTTCCACTCAGCACGATGATTTCATCCAATCAAAAAACCAAGTCGAAGCAGACAAAGAAATGTTAGCAACCATCTATAATGATGTAAAAAACATTTTAATACCTAGGGTAATAGCTAAATTAACCGAAAATCTCCGCCAATATTTTAACGATGATGTAAAATTACTGGTTAACCCAACCGGGAAATTTGTTATCGGCGGCCCTCATGGGGACACTGGATTAACCGGACGAAAAATAATTGTTGACACTTATGGCGGCAAAGGTGCTCATGGAGGTGGCGCATTTAGTGGCAAAGACCCATCGAAAGTTGACCGTTCGGCCGCTTATGCTGTCCGCCATATTGCAAAAAATGCCGTAGCAGCAGGCCTATCTGATGAAATCTTAGTTCAGGTGGCTTATGCCATTGGCGTTTCACAGCCTGTAGGCTTATATGTAAACACCTACGAAACAGCCAAAGTTAATTTAAGCGATCGCAAGATAGCAGAAAAATTACAAGAAATTTTTGACTTGCGTCCAGCAGCTATTATTCAGCGTCTGAAGCTCAAAAATCCCATTTATTTACCCACAGCTAGCTATGGTCATTTTGGAAGAAAGCCCTATACGGAGAAAGTTAAAATGCAAGAAAATGGAAAAGATGTAGAAAAAGAGATTGAATTCTTTACTTGGGAAAAATTAGATTTTGTCGATAAAATCAAACAATCATTTTCGCTATAATTAAAAATTACGAATTACGAAATTCATCGTAATTCGTAATTTCAGTATTTTGTCTTATTTATCATTAAACGCTCTCCTTTGTGCATTATACCCAACCGAAAAGCCAAATCTAGTGTTGCCAATAGATGGCATCACAAACAGATTTATCGGAATATTAAGCCTGCCTGATTTAAAGGTCTTGCCCACAGCGAATATAAATCCAGTGCCAAGGCGTAATTTACCCCTGCTATCCAGCCTATACACAATTTCATTTGGATTAGACAATGTCCCAGCCTGAGTATCCCACGCATTCTCCAAATACCATACTCCATTATCAAAATACCCTTTTGCCTGCTTCACCACATTAAAAGTAGGACCAAAAGCCAACTCTAATCCCCAATGAGAATTACGCATACCATTCATAAAAGTAATGGAAGGAATCACTTTATTTTGATCTAAACCAGTTACAAGTGGAATTACTTCAAATAAAGCCTGAAAATTACCCTGATTAAGGTATTGCTTCTCATACTGGTATCCAAATTGAAACATAATGGGATAAACATCAAAACCTCCATTTCTGGTATCACCGTTTAATATCTTTGCGACATCTCCTGTATAATAAATTCCTCCCATTCTTGGACCGTTCAAATTAAGAGCCGTTGCCTCGGGATTATTTATTCCGGTTTCAAAGCTATTTTTACCCGTTAAACTTTGCTCTAAGGTTGAATTCACCTTTCGATCAAACATCTTATACAGATTGATTCGTATCATAAGCTGTATTTGCTGAGGAAGATTTAGATACTCCTCAACAACGGATTTTTCGATAACTCCTTTTTTTACATCAATTAATCGCAAAGTTAAAAATAAAATATCTTCATAAGCCTCAACTGTCCCACTAAGCATTTTATCAGCACCAAGGTTGTTCCCTATCTCCTCCAGACAAATCTTACCATAACAGCCTTCTATATCCAAACTATTTTTTTTCACCAGATAACTCACATCATACCTATCCATTACCTCAAAAGTGTCCAATTTTTCAACTTCGATACGCAATAAGTTTCCCATTTGCTGTGGGGTAAATTTCAAACCTTGGGAATCCATATTCAAAACAATAAGCTTAGACTTTTGCTGAGCATTGGCTACAACTAAAAAACCTAAAAAAATAAACAAAATGATTCCTATTTTTTTCATAATTATATTATTAATTAAACCCCAACAAAAATAACCACATCAAAATCACTAACAAATTTCCTGCATTATTTAGATTCAATACAAATAATATATTATCACTAATATTATCTTATAAAGTATTTATTAACATATTAAAGCAATAGTTTTATATAGGTACTTAGAAGAATAAAAGCACTAAATAATAATCAAAAACAAAGCCAAATCATTCATCTACAACTAGTTGCAACATTCTAAATTCCATAAACAACAAGCTAAAGAAACATATATGAGTTCGGTCTAAAAACCGGTAATACAGATAGATTTATTAAAACTATAAAAACAGACAGCTCATTTACAATTGATTAATGAAACCGTCCAACCAATTTCGATACAAATTCACCTTTTTATACAGGACTCATATATAAAATCATTAAATTAACAATCCTATTATATTGAATAAAACAAACAAATTCACTATCTATTTTCCTACGACCTAGATTAGTAAAAATAAAAACTCCGCAAAATACTAAAAATGTAACATTCCGCGGATTTTTATACTTAAAAAAGTCTTTTCAAAAGAATTTTTCAAAAAATTCGATAAATCACTTAAAACAAAAAGTTCAAACCTATGTATAGTCCGGAGCTTCCGTCTTGTTTTTTAGCCGCCATACCATAATCAACCGCCACAATAAAATTATCGTTCAGAGCAAAATGTACCCCACCGCCATAGCTTAAATGCAAGCCTTCTGTCCCTTTAAATAAATATTGATATTGAGCGGGTACTTTTGTTAAATCTAAAGAAGTTTCTTTGACCACTTGAGCCATATCCGTAAATCCATTCAAAGCGATATAGAAATTTTGGCCACCAATAATTGTCCGCCACACTTTATAGCGTAGTTCAAAATTAGCCGAAGCAACAGCATCGCCCACGATACGATTACGAAGAATTCCACGAAGCGTTTTAGATCCCCCAAATCCATCATCTACCTTTTTCGTAGAATAATAATAAGGAAGCATATAATAGGGAATGTCTCCGGCGATTTTGCCTTGGTAGATTAAACGATAAGCAAAATTAAGCACATCTTTTTTTAAGGTAAAATACTGCCGATGGGTTAATACCAACTGTGTATAAGGCTTAGAATTCCCCAATAAAGAAGGTGCAGTAAGAATAAAGGCTTCTGTCCAAATCCCTCTCATAGGATTGGGCTCATTATCGCGCGAATCGTAAACGACACCAAATTTCAAAAAAGCCGTACTTCCTCCGGCTTTATCCGACTCTGGAATGACACCCCAATTTACATAATCGCGTAAAATACTGGTATCATTGAGCATATCCTCAGCCGCTTTACCATCATTGAGTTTTGCCACATCTACTTCAGAATTTTTTGTATTGAAATAACCCACACCAGCCAAAACTAAAAGTTTTTCACCAGCCACCTGATACTGAAAATCAGTTGTGAAACGTAATTGCTTGCGGGCATAACGATAATATAATCGGTTTGGATTAGGTTTGTTATTTATTGGAGCCACCGAATCAAAGAGATAATTTGATTGATAACCATTAAACCCATAAAAATCCAAAGCTTGTTCGGTAACATAGCGTAAATCGGAGGTAATACGAGTTTTGGGAATCAGATATTTAGAATCAAAAGTAAAAATAGCCTGAGCACTACCCTTTGTAGTTCGCGAATATTCCACATACCACGAGTGCATATAATTAGGATAACTACTTCCATCCCCATACCAATAAAAATTAGCTAAGGCTCCATACCTAAAACCCAAATCAGAATCATAAGCAACAGCAGGTAAAGCTCCAAAAGAAAAACCCGTTGGAACATTTTTTTTCTTATCCACCTCCTGAGCAAAAATAAAAGCCGGCATCAAAATCATAATAAGTAAGATTGCATAATTTTTTTTCATTTTAATTAATTTAATTTAGGTTAAAGAAAAGAATTTTATTTCTTTTGTAAAAATATAAAAAATTTGCTAGAAAAATAACCAAAATATTTAAGAATGAAAAAATTACTAAAAGGCCTACTTTATGTCATTTTATTTGTAGCAGCGGTATTTGCCTTTTTAATAGGCTATGGAACCATAAGCGATTATAAACCGGCACCCGAAGAAACAGTTTATACCGCCTCAAATCCTGATATCATTTCCGATAGTCTCGAATTAAATTTAATGATCTGGAATATCGGATACTGCGGATTGAGTTCGGATATGGATTTCTTCTATGATGGGGGTAAAAATGTTTTTCCTCCCAAAGAAAAAGTAAAAGAAAATCTAAAAGGAGTTCAGAATTTTATTTCTAAACATCCGGAAATTGATTTTTGGCAATTTCAGGAAGTAGATCAATCCTCAAGAAGAAGCTATCACATAAACGAATATAGTGCTATCGCCGATAAATTACCCACTTATCTCTCTACTTTTAGTAAAAATTACGATGTTTTCTTTGTTCCCTTACCCATAACTAAACCAATGGGAGCAGTACTTTCAGGATTGGCTACTTATAGTAAATTTGTCCCGGTAAAATCTATCAGACATTCCTTTCCAGGTAACTACTCTTGGCCTAAAGGACTATTTATGCTCGACCGATGTTTTTTGGTTAATCGCTACAAATTATCTAATGGGAAAGAGTTACTCATGATTAATACGCACAATTCAGCCTACGATGATGGCTCGCTTCGTAAAAAACAATTAGCTTATTTACAAAATTTTCTGGAAGCCGAATATAAAAAAGGCAATTATATACTTGTAGGTGGTGACTGGAATCAATGTCCACCCAATTTCGTACCCCATTTTAATACAAATCTGATGGATAACAAAAATAGAATGGACATTCCTGACGACTATATGAAAGACTGGACATGGGCATTTCAAAACGTCATTCCGACAAACCGCAGAGTAAATACTCCTTATCACTCAAAGACAACTTTAACAACGGTGATCGACTATTTTCTGTTATCGCCCAACATAGAAAAGATTGAATTAAAGGCTATTCAGCTAAATTTTACCTATTCAGACCATAATCCGGTTTATTTGAAACTGAAATTAAAAAAATGAAGTCCAGGGTCAAGATTTGGAATTCGGATTCAGGTAATAATGAATCAAAAAACAAAATTCAAAATCCTGAATCCTGAATTCAAAATCCTGACACACGAAAATGATTAAATTATCTGACATACAAGCACCGGTACAATCAGAATTACATAAATTTGAAGCCTTCTACAAGGAAGCTATGAAAGGAAATATAAAACTGCTGAATATTATCAGCAATTATATTCTTAGGCATAAAGGCAAGCAAATGCGACCTCTTTTTGTCTTTTTAATGGCAAAACTTACCGGCCAAATAAATGAAAAAACATACAATGCAGCTACCTTTATAGAACTTCTGCACACCGCAACACTAGTGCACGACGATGTAGTAGATAATGCCAACGAACGTCGGGGTTTTTTATCTATTAATGCTTTATGGAAAAGTAAAATTGCCGTTCTCGTGGGTGATTATATGCTCTCCCGAGGCTTGCTCCTGGCTACAGAGAGAGACGAATACGAATTATTACGTATAATATCAAAAGCTGTGAAGGAAATGAGCGAAGGAGAACTTTTACAAATGGAAAAAGCACGAAAATTGGATATTACCGAAACGGTTTACTACGAAATTATCCGAAAAAAAACAGCCACATTACTAGCAGCAAGTGCTGCCGCAGGTACACATTCGGGAGGTGCAGATAAAGAATTAACCGAAAAAATGTGGCTTTTTGGCGAAAAAATAGGAATGGCTTTCCAGATTAAAGATGATTTATTTGATTACCAAAAAAGCCTTAAAATAGGGAAGCCAATTGGTAACGACCTAAAAGAAAAAAAAATAACACTTCCTTTAATTTATACTTTGCGCCAATTACCCGCTACTGAAAAAAGAAAAATTTTGCGAAGTATCAGAAAAAATCATAACGACAAGAAAAAAATGCAAGAAATAATAAATCTGGTAGAACATAAGGGCGGTTTAAAGTATGCCGAAACAAAAATGAACAACTTTAAAAACGAGGCCTTAGACCTAATCCGGGATATTCCCGATTCCGAAATAAAACAAGCAGTTCTTCATTTTATTGAATATGTAATTTCACGAAAAAAATAAAAAGCTATCTCTATTTTTCTCTAAATAAAATTTGTTCCGCAATTTTCTTTAATTCTATTTTCTTATAGTCCGCAACCGGTAGATTTTTAAGAATTTCTAAAGCTTTTTGGGTGTATTTATTCATCAGAATATTCAAATCATCACTCACCTTAAGCGCTATATATATTCGAGTTACTTCACCTATTTTTAACTCATTGTCAAGCTGTTCCTGATAAACCAATTCTTTCAGTTTATGAGCCATATCGCCTTGAGCTTTTTCAAAAGCACGCAATAAAAGAAAAGTTTTCTTATTTTCGATAATATCGTTACCAATTCTTTTGCCAAATTTTTCAAAATCGCCAAACACATCCAACCAATCGTCCTTCAGCTGAAAAGCCAAGCCCATATTGATACCCAAATCATATAGCATTCGTGCCGTGTCTTCGTCTGCACCACCAAGCAGCGCACCAATTTTAAGACTTCCGGCAAGCAAAACCGCCGTTTTCAGGCGAATCATTTCAAGATACTCGTCAGAGGTTACATCGTTACGATTTTCAAAATCCATATCGTATTGCTGACCCTCACAAACCCCGAGAGAAGTTTGATTAAAAATCCGCATTACCAATGGATAAACAGCAACATCAGCACTTTCTAAAAACTGATAAGCCTGAATAGCCATCGCATCACCCGACAAAATAGCCGTATTATTATTCCATCTTACATGAACAGTCTCTTTTCCGCGCCGCACAGGCGAATCATCCATTATATCATCGTGCAAAAGTGTAAAATTATGAAAAACTTCTAAGGCAAGTATAGGCTTATATAAAGCCGATAAATTTTCGGTAAACAGATTAGCAGCCATAAGTGCCAAAGCAGGCCGAATCCGCTTTCCTCCATTGCGCAGAATATATTTTACCGGCTCATACAGATTTGCAGGTTCTTTATTTCTCGAGAAAATCTCCTTTTCTATCGTTCTGTTTATTATCTCAACCAACTCATCAAAACTCTTCATATTAATTACTAATTACGAATGACAAATTACTAATGACAAACTACAATTTTATTAATGACTAATTACGAATTAATAATTCGTAATTAAATATCATTTTCCTTTCCAAAAGTGAAATCATCTTTCAACTCTTTCAAGCTTTCAGAAAAAGTTTTAGTCGTAAAAAAATTAATGGACAATATCAACGAAGGCAGGAACAATAAGTTAGCCAGAACAGCCACCAATAAAGTTATGGTAACCAATAAACCCAATGCCTGCGTACCACCAAATTGCGAAAACATAAAAATAGAAAAACCAAAAATCAAAATAGTAGCCGTATAAACGATACTGATACCCGTTTCACGCAAGGCCTTAGTTACAGCTGTTCTTATATCATCCGGATGCGCATGCAATTCCTGTCTGTATTTAGCCAAAAAGTGAATCGCATTATCCACCGCAATACCAAAAGCAATACTGTACACCAACACCGTAGAAGCCTTTATAGGAATATCAAAATACCCCATAAGCGCCGCCGTAATAATTAGTGGTAAAAGATTCGGAATCAATGAAGCAACCACCATACGAGGACTTTTAAACATCATGGCCATAAAAACAGCTATTAACAAAACAGCCAGACCCAAACTGGTAAACAAATTCTTCACCAAATAAGAAGTGCCGGCCGTAAAAACAATACTCGAACCAGTAATAGTAACCTTAAACTTCTTCGGATTAAAAATCTGATGAGAAATATGGTGTACACTGTCCAAAAGCGCATTCATCCTATTCGTTCCTATATCCTCCACACGCCCCGAAATACGCACGATCTGTTTGGTAGAATCCATCAGATTATCCAACAAAGACAAAGAATCCGATTCTCCCGAAATATACTTATACAAAAAACTAAGCTCTTGCTTGTCCGGCATTTTATAACGATTAGGATTCCCATTATAAAAACCCTGTTTCGCAAATTTAAGCCCATCAACCACACTATAAAGGCTAGAGATTTCCGACATAGCAGAAACTTCCTCTTCAAATTTATTAATTTTGTCCAGATTTTTAAGCCGCATCCCCCCCTTTTTGTGCTTTGTATCCACCATCACCTCAAAAGGCATCACCCCACCAAAATAATGCTCAAAATACTTTAAATCAATATAAACAGGATTATCCTTAGGAATGTCATCCACAATATAACCGGTTGTTTTCATACGCATAATACCAAAAATAGACAAAATAAGCGCCAGCACTACCGTAATATAAATCCAGCGACGATATTCCGTAACAATAATAACCAATTTATTCAGAATACCAATTAAAAAGCTCTTATCTAAATGTTTTAAATGCCTATTGCTCGGCTCTTTAGCAAAACTAAAGAAAATAGGAATCAATAAAATACTCAATACAAATAAGCCCATAATATTCAGCGAAGCCACAATCCCGAATTCCACCAGACTTGCATTACGCGTAACCATAAAAGTAGCAAAGCCAATAGCCGTAGTCAAATTCGTTAGAAAAGTAGCCTGCCCAACCTTATAGATTACCCTATGCAAAGCCTTAATCTGATTTCTGTGAATAACAAACTCCTGATGATATTTATTTAACAGAAATACACTATTAGGAATACCTATAACAATCAGCAAAGGCGGAATCATTCCCGTAAGAATCGTAATTTCGTAGCCCAAAATCACCATAGTACCAAAAGCCCAGATAACCGCAATAACTACAATCAACATACTAAAAACCACTACCTTAAACGAGCGGAAAAAGTAAAAAAGCAAAATACTAGTTACTAACAAAGCAATAAAAGTAAAAATAACTATTTCCCTCTTAATCATCCTACTAATCAGCGTTCGTGTATAAGGTAAACCCGAAAAATGAACCTTCAAATGATATTTATTTCCGAAAGCATTAGCATCAGCAATCAATTTCTTCATAATCGGGTCTCTACGCGGACTACTGATCAAATCCGCATCCATAGTAATAGACATCGCAAAAACCGATGCCGTATCATTATAGAGTAATCCCCTGTATATAGGCCTGTTGTATAGAACCTCTTTCAAGCTATCCAATTCTGCCTGCGAACTGATATTGGGAGGAAAAATCGGTCGAATGTCAAATTTTTTTTCCCCTTTCTTCTTTTTTAAATCAACAGCGTCCGTAACACTAATCACATGCTTCACCCCAGTTAAAGCCCTGATATCATTAGTTAGTTTCTGCCAATCTTTAATTTTCTGCACTTCAAAGAAATCAGAATCCTGAACTCCCAATACCATCCCCATTGCATCCTCGCCAAAAATACTCCTGAAATGCAAATAATCCTGAAAAACAGGATCACTTTTAGGCAACATAGTCGTATATTCATACTTCATTTTAACAAAACTAGCCTGATAAGCCATAAAAACAGAAAACAAAAAAACAAGGCCAATAATAGGAAAACGATATCTTAGAATAATACGGGCAAATCTAATCCACATGATGATACTTTCTTTAAAAATTCGCTACAAAATTAGCAGAATAATTGATATTTAGTAGTGAAAAATAGTAAAATTGAGTCCTAATTAGGTATTTAGAGCACCCGAGCGGGCTTTCCGCTTGTAGTTGCCTCCTCTCAGCCCGCAAAAAAACACAAAAAAAGGAGCTCTGTTCCGCCGCTCTTTTTTAGTGTTTTTTGCTAAGCCTCGAGTTCGGCAAGCTATCGCTACAATCCCTGGTGCATATCGCTCCAATAAAAGTATCGCACACAACCAAAAGTAACAACGATACATTTGCAAGTACTGAATAAAAAAATGTTCATACCAAATCGGTATCCTATTTTTAGACATATTGTTGTAATATTTTTGATTGAAAATGAAATAACAAAATCCTTTTTCGTATTTTAATAGCAGCTTAGTATCAAATTTATGTTGGTAGCCAAGTTCCTACACCCCAAATCCCAATCCCTATTTTCCAATTTGTAAAACCGACGCTAAAGTTTTACATTTGTCCTAAATTCTTAATATATCCGATATGAAATTTGGAGTAGTAATTTTTCCCGGCTCAAATTGTGATGAAGACATGGTTTTTGCATTGCAAGAGATTATGCAACAAAAAGTTGTACGACTATGGCATAAAGATACCGATTTACAAAATGTAGAAGGAATTGTACTTCCCGGCGGTTTCTCCTATGGCGATTATCTGCGAAGTGGTGCATTAGCCCGTTTTTCGCCCATCATGACCGAAATTGTTAAATTTGCAAAAGATGGAGGCTTTGTTTTCGGCGTTTGTAATGGTTTTCAGATTCTGTGCGAAACAGGCCTACTCCCAGGTGCTCTCTTGCACAACGACAACCAAAAATTTATTTGCAAAAATACCTATATTCGTCCGGATAACAACGATACCGCAATAAGCAAACTTTTAGACACCTCCAAACCACTGAAAATACCCATTGCACACGGCGAAGGTAAATATTTTGCCGATGAAAAAACACTTATAAAAATGCACGAAAAAGGCCAGATTCTTTTCCGATACAGCGATAAAAAAGGAAAAATAAACACCGCTGCTAATCCCAATGGTTCAATAGAAAATATTGCAGGCGTGTGCAATGCCCAAAAAAATATTTTTGGTATGATGCCACATCCAGAACGAGCCGTTGACCCTGATTTGAAAAATATAGACGGCCAAAAAATATTTGCCTCAATACTTAATTATTATCAGAACTAAAATTTTTCATAAACTTATTCAATATAAAAAAATTATAGAAATTCAATAAAAGACTATTGCACAAGATTGTCAGAAGAATAAAAGCTTTATACAAATAATCTTAAAAAAATCAGAAAAGAGCTAAAATAAAAAATAAATATACTCTAAAAAAATATACAAAAATGATTAAATTAGTTTTATTACGCCACGGTGAAAGCGACTGGAACAAAGAAAACCGGTTCACCGGATGGACAGACGTTGATTTATCAGAAAAAGGAGTATCCGAAGCTCACGAAGCCGGTAAAGTACTCAAAGAAAATGGTTTTCAGTTTGATTTAGCCTATACTTCCTATCTAAAAAGAGCCATAAAAACGCTATTTTTCAGCCTGGAAGAATTAGACCAACTCTGGCTTCCCGTAATCAAAACATGGCGCCTGAACGAACGCCATTATGGCGCATTACAAGGCCTGAACAAAGCAGAAACAGCTGCCGAGCACGGCGAAAATCAGGTTAAAATTTGGCGACGAAGTTACGACACTCCGCCACCAGAACTAAGCAAAGACGATGATCGCTATCCTGGAAACAACAACGCTTATAAAAATCTTGACGAAAAAGACATTCCCACCACAGAATGTCTGAAAGATACCGTTGAACGTTTTTTACCCTACTGGCACGAAGAAATAATTCCACAACTTAAAGCCGGCAAAAAAATAATTATCGCGGCACATGGCAATAGTTTACGCGCTTTGGTAAAATATCTCGATAATATTTCGGAACAAGACATCGTAGGCCTTAATATCCCCACCGGAATGCCTTTAGTTTACGAGCTGGATGATAATCTTAAGCCTTTGAAAAGCTACTACATTGGTGATGCAGAAAAAGTAAAAGCAGCCATGGAAGCTGTAGCCAACCAAGGAAAAGCAAAATAATAGTTAATTCAAGGAAACTTTGCTAAAGTTTTTGTTTTCATTGATAATAAAAAAGTTACTAAAGTTTTGTAGGCATAAAAAACGATATATTGAAATGGTCTGTGCTCATAAAGTTTCCAAGTGCCTATCGGCACTTAGAAACTTTTAAAGCAATAAAAGGTATAAAGACAAAAATTAAATTTTTGTCTTTATTTTTCTCAAAAAATTAAAAAATCGTTGAGTTTTTGTCAAAACATCATTTTTTTTTATAATTTTAATGTAAAATTAAGAAAAAATGAGAATCATTCTCTTTACCGGCAAAGGAGGCGTAGGAAAAACAACCATTGCAGCTTCTACCGCAGTAAAAGCAGCACAGGAAGGAATTAAGACGCTAGTCATCTCTACCGATCCGGCGCATAGTCTATCAGACGCACTAAATATTCCTTTAGAAGCAGAACCGATAGAAATATCCGAAAATCTTTATGCTCAGGAATTAGACTTATATTATTCCATGAAAAAATATTGGGGCAATCTACGTTCCTTAATTCTAACCCTTTTTCGGTGGAAAGGCATGGATAAAGTTTTGGCCGAAGAACTTTCAGCCATTCCAGGGATGGAAGAAGGTTCTGCCTTTATGTGGATTGAAAAATATTACTCCGAAAATGCTTATGACTTGATTGTTATAGACAGTGCACCAACCGGCGAAACCCTTACCTTACTCACCTTGCCTCAAGTAACCCAATGGTGGGTTACGAAAGCCATACCTTTTAAGAATTTTGCCATCAAAACGGTAGGAAAAGGCATTCGGAAAACCACCGGAATTCCCCTAGACAAAGGCTATGCTGAATTATTAAATCTCTTCGGCAAATTAGAAAAGATACACGATATTTTCAGTAATCCCGAAATAACCAGTATTCGGATAGTGACTAATCCTGAAAAAATGGTCATCAACGAATCTAAAAGAGCCTATACATACTTGCAACTATATGGTTACAACGTAGATGCTATAATTATCAACCGGATATTTCCCCAATCAGCTAAAAATTCATTTTTCAAACCTTATATCAGTGCTCAAAGTCAATACATTAAAGATATCGTAAACAGTTTTTCGCCTGTACCTATTTTAAAAGCTGAGCATTTAGGGAAAGAGGTTTTTGGAATCAAATTATTAAGATATATTGCCGAAACAGTCTATAAAGAAAAATCACCGGCAGATATACTTTTTAAAGAATCTCCCTATAAAATTAAAGATATCAAAAATGGCTATTTAATAGAAATAAAACTCCCTTTTTTAAGCTCAGAAGATTTTAAAATAAACAAATTTGGAGATGAACTCGTAATAGAAGTAAAAAATAAACGACAAAACATATTTTTACCCCGATTCTCAAATTTCATGAAACTAAAAAAATATGAATTACAAAACCAGTGGCTAAAAATTTATCTCGAAAACGAATAATCATGAAACGAAAAATAAAAATTTTTCTCTATACAATTGCAGGTCTTCTCCTTCTGCCATTACTATTGTCCTATGGGGTATTAGATCCATATTTGCATAAACAACTGGATAAAAAATTGGAAGACGTATCGCAAGGACTTTATAGCGCAAGCTATTCAAATTTTCATATTAATCTATATACTTTTAATATCCAACTAAAAAATTTAGCCATAACTCCTGATGGGACAAAATTAGATCATATTAAAGTAAAAGCGCTTCTTAAATTTTACGCTGCTGAACTCAATATCCGTTTTTTTGATTTTTACTCCTGGCGATTTAAAAATCAAGTTAATTTTCATTCGCTAGAGCTAGAGAATCCTGTTTTCCGGATAGTTAACTTACCTTTCAAAAAAAGTACTTTAAATATCAATGATCAGCTAAAGAAATTAAAGGAATTGTTTCACACTCAAAAAATAAAATTAACTAACGGCGCTATCCTTAATTATGACTTTGTGCGAAATAAAGTAGTTTTCAGTATTCAGAATTTTAATATTAGAGCTCAAAATCTGAGTGTTCCTGCTTCTATGAATCTAAATGACCTTCATTTTGAGAACATGAATGCAAGCTCAACAAATTTTATAACCGTTCTCGACAGCTTACACTCTCTGGAAATCAAAAAAGTAAAAATTTCTCAAAGATTAAATATAGCAGAGATTCAAGGCCTTAATTATTCGCCACGAATTAATAAATACCAGCTTTCCAAAAACTATGCAAAAAATGTGAAATGGAACCATCTGCTTATTCCTCAAATGTCTTTTGTAGGACTAAATATAGATAGTCTTTTAAATAAAAATGTATATGCCCGAAAAATCTACCTAACAAAACCCTTATTTGAGACTTTTTCGGACAAAAGATACCCCAAAGACAAGCTTGATGCAAAATATTTTTTAGTTACTATGGGAAAAGCCCCCTTTAAATTCCGAATCGACACCATAGACGTTTATAAAGGAGATATTGTCATAGAATCGCTTAATAACAATAGTCGTTTACCAAGTCAGCTATTTTTCAGCGAGTTAAAAGGGACAATAACAGACATTTGGATTAGTAAAAATCCAGCCGATGAAAAGACCTTCATGAAAGCCAAAATAAAAGGCTATTTTCAAAAAGTTGTGCCCTTTACCCTAAACAGCTATCCTGCCCACTACCCGTACAACTGGGCACATCACGGCAATGCTTCATTAGTCGGCTTCGACCTTAAATATATAAAAAAATACATTCAGACTAATTACAACATAAGAATAAACAGCGGCAAATGCACTGACCTAAAATTTAACTTTAAGGTAGATAAAAAACAATTAGCAGGTAACTTAAGCTTCCAGTATCAAAATCTTGATTTCAACTATCTAAAGAGAGATGGCAACAAGAGCTTATTATTAGATTTTTTTCAAAATATAGGTCTTTTTGCCCGTGCCAATCCAATTAAAAGGGAGAAAATAAGGACAGTTCCTGTTCTTTTGGAAAGAAATTCTAAAGCAACGTTAATTCAAATCTGGAAAACAGGAATTGAGCAAGGTATAGTAAAATCAGTTATTCCGATAAAAAAATGGAAAAACTAAGCATTAAAAATTGGGCTGAAGCCGACCAGCCCCGCGAAAAATTACTTTCCAAAGGAATTAACAGCCTGAGCGATGCTGAATTAATAGCTATTTTATTAGGCTCTGGCAGTACCAAAGACAGTGCAGTGGAATTAGCCCAAAAAATATTAAAAGCCAGTAACAATAATTTGCACGAATTGGGCAAACAAAGTATCAGCGATTTAAAAGAATTTCACGGCATAGGCCCAGCAAAAGCCATAAGTATTATTGCCGCTATGGAATTGGGTAAACGAAGGAAAGTAAGCGACATTATGCAACAAAAGCAAATAAGAAGTAGCAAAGATGCCGTTGAAATTTTTCATTCTCTTATTGCCGATTTACCCTACGAAGAATTCTGGATGCTCTTGCTTAATAGCTCGAATAAAATCATCGAAACAAAAAAAATAAGTCAGGGCGGCTTAGCTGGTACAGTAGTAGATATACGAATGATTTTACAGCCGGCCATTCTGAAATTAGCTTCTGCCATTATTGTCTGTCATAATCATCCTTCGGGAAACAAAAAACCCAGTACAGCAGACACTAACTTAACCCACAAAATTTATCAGGCCTGTCAATATTTTGATATTCGATTTATGGATCATATTATTGTTGCTGACAGAGATTTTTATAGTTTTGCCGATGAAAACCAAATTAATTGATCACTATATTATTAAAATTGGATAAAACCAAATTAAACAAACAGCTTTCACAAAGTAATTTTCAGACAACATAAACAGATAAGATATTGGATATAAGGATACTAAACAATAGGGAAAT
The DNA here is from genome assembly GCA_964421365.1 of uncultured Bacteroidaceae bacterium. Taxonomy (GTDB): domain Bacteria; phylum Bacteroidota; class Bacteroidia; order Bacteroidales; family DYOH01; genus CAYQXT01. The sequence continues at coordinate 11,057 of CAYQXT010000003.1, read as the reverse complement.
AAATTTCATTCGCTGGGATCAAAGCATATCTAATTCAGTAAATTCAATAGTCTATGCACAAACCTGGTATTTAGATATTGTCTGCCCCAATTGGATTGCCTTAATTGGTGGTAATTATGAATATTTAATGCCCATCTGCCGTTCGTCAAAGTTCTTTATATCCTATGTTTATCAACCATTTTTCACCCAGCAATTGGGTCTTTTTACTCCCTTTATACCCGACGAGAACATTATCAATCAATTCATTAAAGAAATCCATAGTCGCTTTATGAACATCAACCTCAATACCCTGAATAAATGTAGTGTAGAAGGAATAACTATAACAAAAAGAAAAAATTATGAATTAGATTTAATTTCAGAATATCCTTATTTATATAAAAGATATAGTGAAAATACCCGTAGAAACATACGAAAAGCAGCTCGGGCAGGCATACAAATAATCAAAGCAATATCCATAAAAGGATTCATTGAATTCTACCAATCAGAAATTAGCTTACTTGCTCCCGAGTTAAAAGCGAAAGATTATCTGAACCTACAACGTATCATTGCTCATGCTATTCGACAAGGGAAAGGCGTGCTTTATGCCGCCTATTCCAGGGAGAACAAACTTATTTCGGCTTCATTCTTTCTGAAATCTCCCAACAGAGTAATTCTGCTTGCGAATGTCACCAATGAAGAAGGGAAAAAAAACAGAGCAAATTTCAAGTTAATAGATTATTTTATTAAAGAAAATAGTGGAATTGCCGTCACCTTAGATTTTGAAGGCTCTATGATAAATGGAGTAGCAAGGTTTTATGCCGGATTTGGTGCCACAGCCACAGAATATCAACAGATTAGAAAAAACACATTACCTAAATTAATTAAATTGTTTAAACCATAAAAATATGACACACGAATTAGGGAAGCAAAATTCTATTCTCAATTATTTTTTAGCCGAACTCAGAGATGAGAATATCCAAAAAGACCCTCTCCGTTTCCGACGGAATTTAGAACGAATAGGCGAAGTTTTTTCTTACGAAATCAGTAAATATCTTCATTATAAGGCAAAAACAGTTCAAAGTCCACTGGGAAGTGTCGAGATAAATTTAATTTCAGACAAAATTGTATTATCCACCGTATTACGTGCAGGTTTACCAATGCACCAAGGTATGCTAAATTTTTTCGACCGGGCTGAGAATGCCTTTATTTCTGCTTATCGCAAATATTCCGATGACAATAATTTCACCATACAATTTGAGCATATTTCCTCACCATCGATCGATGACAAACTTCTGATTCTGTCCGACCCAATGCTGGCTAGCGGTGCATCGATGGTTTTGGCTTATGAAGCCATGCTAGAGAGAGGAACACCAGCCCATACACATCTTGTGGCAGCTATTGCCAGCCGCGAAGGCGTAAATTTTCTACGCCGTAAACTTTCCAACAAGAATATCACACTCTGGATTGGTGCTATTGACGATGAATTAACCTCTAAATCATATATCATACCGGGATTAGGTGATGCAGGCGATTTGGCTTTTGGAGAAAAAAAATAAAAAAAAAGATTCACAATAGATTTTCCTCTAGAAAAATTCACAGAAGAGAATAACATTATCCAGTAAAAAACTTATCCACAAACTCATACACATTTATTTCAAAAAAAATCAAAGAGAAAAAATAAAAAAAATTGCAGGGTATCGAAAAAAATATGTATTTTTGTAGCGTTTACGCCCGGATGGCGGAATTGGTAGACGCGCTGGTCTCAAAAACCAGTTCTTTCGAGAGTGCCGGTTCGACCCCGGCTCCGGGTACAAAATCTCTTGTGAAAACAAGAGATTTTTTTTTTAAATCTACTTAATCAAAATAAACCACATGAAAGCTTTACTCATTTACAACAATTTTGCAGGCGGAAAAACCGCCCGAAAAAAGCGATATAATGTACTTAAAGAAATTAGAAAACATGATTTTCAAGTAGAATTATATCTCACCAAACCCAATAAACAATCCGTAAACGAAATTAGAGAAATGGATTTATCGCCCTACGATGCCTTCATAATAGGCGGTGGCGATGGAACCATCATGGAAGCCCTTAATGGTTATATTCAAAACCAAACAGCCCCAAAGCCACCTATTGGATTTATTCCTGTAGGAACAGGAAATGCCTTTGTACGTGATATAGACCTTCAAACAGGACAAATATGCAAAGCCGTAGAATTGATTACCAAAAACAACGTAAAACCAGTAGATGTTGCCTACGCCAAAACAGATGAAGCCAATTTTTATTTTTTCAATATTATGGGTATCGGATTTGTGTCAGATGTAGCTTATATGGCGCAAAAATTCAAATTTCTGGGTAATCTATCCTACACCATAGGAATTTTTATCAAAGCCCTTAGCCTTAATGACCAAAATGCGAGCTTAGAAATCGATGGGCAGAGATATAAATTTAATTATAATTTCATAGAAGTTTCCAACACCCGCTATACCTCCAATTTTCTGATAGCCCCTTCAGCCAAATTTGACGATGGATATTTAGATGTAACCGTATTAGAAAAAATAAGCTTGTTTCGTTTACTAAGTTCTTTTCCCAAAATTTTAAAAGGTACACATATTGCCATGCCCGAAGTAAAAACATTTAAGGCAAAACACATTAAGATAGAATCAGAAAAACAAAAATTAGCAACACCAGATGGTGAACTCATTGGAACCACGCCCATAGAAATTGAGTGCAGAAAGCACCAGATTAGAATATTTTATTAAGAGAAAAAAGCCATCTAAAATTCCTTAAAAATAACAACATTACCAAAGTTTCGTTTATGAACTTTGGCAAAGCTTAACGAATACGCCCCGTGATATACTTATTTGTATATAATATTTTGAGAACAAACAGTTCTTTTGCGACAAACAGAATTCACAGTTCACAATTGCTTATAATACCGATTCGGTATTAAAAATCAGCAGATTTAGGAGCTCTCGGGAAAGGAATCACATCGCGAATATTTTTCATTCCAGTAACGAAAAGCATCAGACGCTCAAAGCCAAGTCCAAAACCACTATGCGGAACCGAACCAAACTTACGGGTTTCCAGATACCACCAAACATCCTTTTCGAGTATATTTAATTCATAAACACGGTTCAATAATCTATCATAATCCTCTTCACGCTGCGACCCACCAATAATTTCACCTATTTGCGGAAACAAAACATCCATAGCACGAACCGTTTTCCCGTCCTCGTTTTGCTTCATATAAAAAGCCTTAATACCTTTAGGATAATCAGTCAGAATAACCGGTTTTTTGTAATATTTTTCCACCAAATAACGCTCATGCTCCGATTGCAAGTCAATTCCCCACACTACCGGAAACTCAAATTTTTGTTTGGCTTTAAGCAGAACATCCACAGCTTCGGTATAGCTCAGACGGATAAAAGGCTCATTCAGTACGCTTTCCAAGCGCTCAATCAAGGCCTTATCAAACATTTTGTTCAGAAATTCCAAATCCGTGCGACAATGGTCTAAAGCATATTTGACCACGTATTTAAGCAATTCCTCGGCCAAATCCATATTGTCGGTAATTTCGTAAAAAGCCATTTCCGGTTCAATCATCCAGAACTCAGCCAAATGGCGCGTAGTATTAGAATTTTCGGCACGAAAAGTAGGGCCAAAAGTATAAACCTCCGACAGCGCCAAAGCTGCCAATTCGGCCTCCAATTGTCCCGAAACCGTTAAATTTGTCTCCTTGCCGAAGAAATCCTCAGCAAAATCAATTTTTCCCTTTTCAGTACGCGGAAAATTCTCAAAATCAAAATTTGTAACATGAAACATTTCGCCGGCACCTTCGGCATCCGAACCTGTAATTATAGGTGTATGAAGATAGTAAAAACCTCTCTCGTTAAAAAAATTATGAATAGCAAAGGCCATATTATGGCGAATACGAAAAACAGCCCCAAAAGTATTCGTGCGGAAACGCAAGTGAGCAATTTCACGCAAATATTCCAAACTATGCCCTTTTTTCTGCAAGGGATAACTCGTAGGATCAGCCTCCCCGTAAATATGAATTTTTTCAGCCACTAATTCTACCGATTGTCCCTTGCCCTGCGACTCTACTAGTTTACCACTAACGGCTATACCAGCTCCAGTGCTAATGCGTTTCAACAAATTTTCGTCAAAATTAGGTGCATCAACCACTATTTGAAGATTATCGAATACCGAACCGTCATTCAAAGCGATAAAAGCTATATTTTTACTTCCCCGCTTGGTTCTTACCCATCCGTTTATGGTAATCTGCTCACCTACAAGCGAGCCATCAGTCAAAATTTGTTTAATTTTATATGCACCTTTCATATCTAAAATGATTTAGGATTAAAATACGAAATGCAAAAGTAAAAATTCTTTTTATTTAGAACAGCTAATCAATGAATAAGTTAATAAGAAGAATGATTTTTTTGCTTATTCAATTAGAAATCAAAGTCTTTCATTTTATAAAAGATATAGCGAATTACATATACCAAGCAGAAATTTATAATTCACCATTAATAATTCACAATTAATAATTAATAATTCACCATTGCTTATTATCTTTGCCAATTATTAAAATAAAAACATGGAGAAAAACTATAATTTTAATCAGCTTCGTTCCATTGGCGATTTAATAAACGACTCTTTTCGGGCATTTATTTCTTCCCAACATCTATGGAAAACAATAGCTATAAGCACCTTACCGGTAATAATTATTTATGCATACTTTGGGGTACAGCTTCAAATAGATTTAAGCCAAATTACAGGAGCAATAAAATCTCTCGAAGATTTTATGCGCATATTTCAATATATCTTAAAAAATCCTACTGCAATTGTAGCGCTGACGCTTTCTTTTCTATCCACATTCTGGCTCACTTTAATCAGCTATATATATATTTGGCTCTATAATACCAGAGAAAATTTTGAAGTAAAAGATGTGCTGCAAATAGCAGCAAAAAAAATAATAACCGCTTTCTTAAGCGAAATATTATTATTCATCCTTTTATTTTCAGGCTTTGTCTTATTTGTCATACCCGGTATCTACCTCGTAGTCCCCTTGCAATTTTATATTATTGTTCGTATTTTTGAAGACGAAACACTATTAGATGGGGTTAATCGTAGTTTACAACTAAACAAAGATTTCTGGTTAGTAAATTTTGGATTATTAATTTTAAGCTATATTCTAGTAAGTTTTGCCGATACAATTATCAATTTTCCCATGAATTTTTTAGATATTAATAGTCCGGTTGGGATAGTTTATTCCTATTTCAGTATCAGCGCGCAATCGCTATTACAATTTTATATCCCCTTTATTTTTGCTTTGCAATACTATAATATCAGGTTTGCAAAAGGCGAAATTACAGATAAAAATTTAAAAATAAACCAATGAGAAAAATACTAAAATTTACTTTTATTCTATTTCCACTAAGTTCACTTATTTGGTTAGGCAATGCCTGCACACCAGAAGTTAGCTGCCAATCAGGCGATACAATAGATGGTATCATTGATTCTACCTATAATTTAGGGATGTGTTATCAATATATGGAAGATACCACTTACACTATTTCAGATATCATTGATTTTCAAAACTTAAGAGGCAGAATGGATAGTCTTTTCCTATCCAAAAACACAGGATGCGATACGATCATTTTAATTAGTCCTGATTTTAACAAAGAAACCCTATTGGGCTGTTTTGCAGAAGGAAGTGGCTGCGATGCCTCTTTTCACCGCACTGTATTTAAAGACGAAGCACAGAAAAAATATACCTACACTATAGAAATAGAAGATTGTGGAAATTGTAATTACAGAATACCTTCTATGAACTGGGTGTTAGTTCCTAAAATACCTGACAGTTATACCGTTGAATTCAAAGTTTTACATAAACCCAAAACCAGTAAGACACAATAATTAGCAGCTAATTGTAATTGTTATTTACTTAGATTTTTTAAATTATGTAGGTAAAATTTTGGTAATCTTTTATGACTGATTATCTTTGTAAAATAAAATCAAAAAAAATGGCTTGGGGAAATAAAAAAGATACACAAATGTCAAAAATACAAGAAACAGAACAAAAATCAATAAATATTATTGGTAGTGGGACTAAAATAGAGGGAGACGTTTCATCCTCCGGAGATATGAGAATAGATGGTACCCTGGAAGGGAATATAGACGTAAAAGGAAAATTAGTTGTAGGTGCCAGCGGCTTTATCAAAGGAACCATAAAATGCAAGAATTCCGATATCTCGGGTAAAATCGAAGGTACAATTAATGTAGCAGAACTTTTAAACATAAAAGCATCCGCATCAATAAACGGCGAAATTTTTACAAAAAAATTAGCCATAGAGCCTGGAGCTATTTTTACGGGCTCTTGTTCCATGAAAGAATCTGTCTCGCTTGGAGCTAAGCCCAATATGGAAAGCAAAACAGATGTCAAAAAACAAACTACAAAATAAAAAACAAAAAGAAACCAGAGCCTTTGTGAAATATTCATCCATGGGTTTTCAAATGTTGGCTATTATGTTGTTAGGTGTTTGGGGCGGAATACAATTAGATAAATTAGTACACACATCAAAGCCTTATTTCACTATAGGACTAACCATTATAGGAGTTATTTTAGCAGTATATACCTCTATAAAAGATTTATTACGCATGAAGTAGTTACTTCATGCTTTTTTATTTTAAAAATATGATGAACGAATTAAAAAATTTCAGTATTAAATTAGGCGTTTTAACCTTATTTATTGTGGGGGTTGCAAGCATTTTTTTTCTAGTTTTTCCACAATATTATTTACCAATTATGCCCGTTTTATTGATATATATAGCCCTGTTGACCTTTGGCGTTTTTTACACGGTTCTCAAAGGACTAGAAAAAAATACCACACGCTCCTTTAATACCTATTTCACCGGAGCAAATGGCGTTAAGCTATTACTATTTATACTTTTTTTAACGGTGTATTTATTTGTCAATGCAGAAAAGGCACTTACATTTTCCATCAGTTTTTTGGTGTTATACATTGTTTATACCATTTTTGAAGTTCGGCAATTAGTTCGTATCGTAAAAAAAATGTCGAAAAGCATATAAAAACTTAAAAATATTAATATTTTTTTTATTTTTGTCCTGAAAATTGAAAAGAAAATGAAGAACAAATATATTTTTCCTTTACTATTAATCGCACTCGTTTCCATTTTGGGGGTACAATCCAGTTTCGCACAAGAAACTAATCAGGAAAATACCAAGTCCGAAAAATTTAATCCAGGCGAAATGATTATTGACCATGTCATTGATTCACATGAATGGCATATTATAACTATTGGCGAACATCATATTTCCATTCCTTTACCAGTTATTATATACAGTAAAATTACCGGATGGCACATTTTTTCATCTGCCCATTTGGCTCATGGTGAAATCTATAAGCATTTCAAAATAGAAAAAGAAGGAAACGATAAAGGGAAAATTTTCGAACTTGTTAATGATAATTTGCCAAAATATCTGTCCACATATAAAGACACTAGCGAATTTAATGAATTTTTGGCTTCAATAGCCGATAAAAATTTCATTAGTGAAGACAAGGATGTATTAACAACAAGCTTTGTAAACAAAGATTTTGCCTCCCTAGGCATGCTCCTTGGCAAAAAAGAAATCACATACAAACCCTTAGATTTGTCCATCACAAAAAATGTAGTTGCCCTCTGGGTAAGTATGCTTCTACTCATTTGGATATTTGTAAGCATGGCCAAAACCTATAAAAAGCGAGAAGGCAAAGCACCAAAAGGAATGCAATCTCTACTCGAGCCACTTATTTTATTCATACGTGATGATGTAGCAAAATCATCTATTGGAGAAAACAAGTATGAAAAATATATGCCCTATCTGCTAACCATATTTTTCTTTATCTTACTGAATAATTTATTAGGAATTATACCTATCCCACCATTTGGTGCCAATATTACCGGTAATCTAGCCATTACCGGAGTGATGGCAGTCTTTACCTTTGCTATCACCTCCTTTAGTGGAAACAAGCACTATTGGAAAGAAATGGTCAATCCGGATGTTCCTTGGTGGTTAAAACTTCCCCTCCCACTAATGCCAATAGTTGAAATATCCGGGATGTTTATAAAACCATTTGTATTAATGATACGTCTGTTCGCCAACATATTAGCCGGGCATATTGTTCCCTTGGGTTTTTATGCCCTGATATTTATTTTTGGAGCTATGGCCATAGGTGCAGGCTATGGAGTTTCTATTGTTTCAGTAGCCTTCGCCGTTTTTCTGGGATTATTAGAATTACTAGTTGCCTTTATACAGGCCTACGTGTTCACTTTATTGTCAGCCCTTTATTTTGGTCTGGCCTTAGAAGAACATCATTAACCCGTTTTTTTATTCACTAATTATATATAATTATGTTTTCATTAGCAGTAATTTTACAAGCAGTAGCAGCAGGAGCTGGAATAGCTAAAATGGGCGCAGGCATCGGTGTTGGTGTCGCAGCTATTGGAGCAGGTATCGGTATTGGCCGCATTGGCGGTAGCGCAATGGACGGTATTGCCCGCCAGCCCGAAGCAGTTGGAGATATTCGGTCAAATGGTATCGTTTTCGCCGCTCTTATTGAAGGTGTTGCTTTTTTTGCATTGGTTATTTGTCTTCTAATCCTTTTCATCTAAAGAGAAGAAGATTTCTCTAGAAAAAATAGCGATTGGCTAATTTTTCCAGATAAAATTTTAAGACCTTAAACTACTTTCTTTGTAGTTTAAGGTCAATAAAAAAGGTTTTTAAAGTAAATTTAAAATAAAATACAATGAGTTTAGTTACCCCCGGAATAGGATTAATATTTTGGATGTTGGTTTCCTTTAGCCTCTTACTTTTCGTTTTGAAAAAATTTGCATGGAAATCAATTTTATCTTCTTTAAAAGATAGAGAGAAGTCGATAGAAGACGCTCTTACAGCAGCCGAAAAAGCCAGAGAAGAAATGGCAACAATTCAGGCTGACAATCAAAAGGTATTAAACAAGGCGCGTAAACAAGGCGAAGAAGTAATAAAAGAAGCCCGCGAAATGGGTGAGCGTTTCAGAGAAGAAGCCAAAATAAAAGCCGATGAACAAGCAGCTAAAATAGTTGAAGATGCCCGCAAACAAATCGAGGCGGAAAAAATAGCAGCTATAAACGAAATGAAACAGGAAATAGGAAAACTTTCGTTAGAAATTGCCGAAAAAGTAATAAAAACAGACTTAGCTTCTGCCGATAAGCAAAATAAGCTTATCAATGATATGTTAAATGATATAGATTTGAATTAATTCATTATGAACGATAGCAAAATTTCAGTTCGTTATGCCAAAGCATTAGTGGGAGCAGCCCAAGAACAAGCCGTTCTCGAAGCAGTTCGTTCGGATGTCAATCTTTTATTGAATCTAATTAAGCAAGTACCAGAGATGTCCGTTTTATTAGATAGTCCGATACTTTCTCCTGCACATAAAATGAGTGGATTAAAAAGTGTATTACAGACCTCTTTTAACCCCTTAACAATGACTTTCATTGAGTTAGTAGTAAGAAATAAGAGAGAAGCACATTTAAAGCTAATGTTGCTTGATTATGATAAAATGGTAAAAGAATTGCAAGGCATTAAAGCCGCAGAAGTAACAACAGCAGTTGAAATAAACCAAACTATAAAACAACAAATAACAGCCATCATTCAGGCAAAATTTCACACACAAATCGAGCTTTCCACAAAAGTAGATACCGAAATAATTGGAGGTATAATTATGCGTGTCGAAGACCAGCAATATGACCTGAGTATAGCTACACGCCTAAATAGAATTAAACAACAATTTTTAATCTGATAAAAACACCTTTGATGCTTGAAATTAAAGCTCAGAGTTTAAATTATATATACATTATTAATCAAGCAAATTAAAATTAATAGATATGTCCGGAATTAAACCCGCCGAAGTTTCTGCAATACTAAAACAACAGTTACAAGGGCTTAAATCGACCACCGAAATACAAGAAGTAGGTACCGTTTTGCAAGTAGGCGATGGTATTGCACGTATTTACGGCTTATCGAATGTTCAAGCCAACGAAATGATTGAGTTTCAGAATGGAGTCAAAGGCATTGTGCTAAACTTAGAAGAAGACAATGTAGGAGCCGTACTTTTAGGCCCAACCGAAGGAATTCGCGAGGGAGATAGTGTAAAACGTTTACAACGTATAGCGTCCATAGATGTGGGCGAAGGCTTACTTGGACGAGTAATAAACACAATTGGCGAAGCTATTGACGGGAAAGGAGTTATCGAAGGTGAGCGTTTTGAAATGCCTTTTGAGCGCAAAGCTCCAGGCGTTCTTTTCCGTCAACCAGTAAAAGAACCTCTCCAAACCGGAGTAAAAGCTATTGATGCCATGATTCCTATCGGAAGAGGTCAGCGCGAATTGATTATTGGCGACCGTCAAACGGGGAAAACAGCTATTGCCATTGATACCATCATCAATCAGAAAGAGTTTTATGACAAAGGCGAACCCGTATATTGTATATATGTAGCCATCGGACAAAAAGGTTCTACCGTTGCTAATATAGCTCAAACCTTAGAGAAACATGGAGCAATGCCCTATACAGTAATTGTTTCAGCAACAGCTGCCGAACCTGCCGCTTTGCAGTTCTACGCTCCATTTGCAGGTGCTGCTATTGGCGAATTTTTCCGTGATACCGGTCGGCCTGCATTAATTATTTATGATGATTTATCTAAACAGGCCGTTTCTTATCGCGAAGTTTCCTTACTCCTTCGTCGCCCACCAGGACGCGAGGCTTATCCCGGCGATGTTTTCTATCTACATTCCCGTTTACTAGAAAGAGCAGCAAAAGTCATTGAAGCAGATGTAATTGCCCAGAAGATGAATGATGTTCCGCCATCCATAAAGCATCTAATAAAAGGAGGAGGTTCGCTAACGGCACTTCCGATTATAGAAACTCAAGACGGAGATGTTTCTGCCTATATTCCGACAAACGTAATTTCTATTACCGATGGACAAATTTTCTTAGAATCTGCCTTATTTAACTCCGGCGTACGCCCGG
>CAYQXT010000002.1:0-31280 GCA_964421365.1 uncultured Bacteroidaceae bacterium | reverse complement strand
AGCCTCCTTATTAATAACATTTATTTTACTTATTTATTACGTAATTTGTTTAAAAATGTTCAGTTAATTTAAATTAATTTCTATTATCAACCCCCCACATTAATTTATTCCTAAGTGTTTTATAGTAGGTTTGGTGCTCAAAACGTACTACATTCAGGCCGAATTTGGCTTTTTTAACTTTTATTCTTATCCCTTCGTTGATAGATTCCGAACGAGAGTCTAGGGCTAACAGAAATTGCTTGTGGCGTCCTTCTACTTCAAAAGTGAATTCATATTTATCAGGAACGACTAATGGCCTTACTGTCAAATTATGAGGAGCTATCGGAGAAATGATAAAATTTTCAGAATTAGGTAGAACTAAAGGACCTCCAACGCTTAAGGAATAGGCTGTGGAGCCTGTGGGCGTGGCAATAATTAATCCGTCTGACCAATAGGAATTCAGAAACTCATTATTCATATAGGTATGAATGGTAATCATTGAGGCTGAATCCTTTTTATGAATGGTTAGTTCATTAAGGGCAAAATTGTCATCCCCAAAAATATCTACATCAGATTCTACCTGGAGTAAAACGCGTTTTTCCAGAGTAAAATTTTTATTCAATAATTTGTTCAGTGCCGGTTCTATTTCATCTTTTGCAATATTTGCTAAGAATCCCAGTCGGCCGCTATTTATTCCAAGCATAGGAATTTCGCTATCGCGAACGTACATTATTGCGTCTAAGAAAGTTCCATCGCCACCTATACTCACAAAGTAATCTAAATTAGTGGGTAATTCGGTTTTGTCAAAGAAAATATTTACATTTTGATTTTGTTTAATCCACTTTCTGTAGTATCGTAAAATATCGGCATGTACAAAAACTTCAGCATCAAAGCTCAGTAATTTTTTGATAATTATCTGAGCATAATTATCAAAATCGGCTTTATAAACTTTTCCAAATAGGGCTACTCGCATTTTTTTTATTAATTGTGTAGTGATGCTTTAAAACTTAAAAATATACCATTTTCGTTTAGACTGTTGTGTGTGAAGTCTATTCTTAAAACTTTATCGTAATAAGTTACGAAATCCATTCCTATCCCGAAACTATATAGGTATTTATTTTGCAAAAAGTTATTTATTTCTGATTCATTTTGTTGATAACCATTGATGTATGCGGCGTCATAAAACAAATTAATATAATAGGCAAAAAAGAGTTTTGAAAATTTTTGGTTTTTTAGATAAGGAATTTCATAAGTATGAGGTTGTATAATGGTGAATTTTATCTGTTGTTGAGATAGGAGGTAAGAGTTTCCTTCTATAGTATAAAAATCAAATCCCCTAAGATTCTTTTGATAGCCTAAACCATCAATAAAAGCATAAGGAACATTTTGGAAAGTACTTAATTTTGTGAACCATCCGGATCCCAGACTGATGTGATTCGATATCTTCTTGTGTTCAATGAAATTGGCCTTAAAAATAAATGTTTTGTATAGGTTGGAGGGAATAAACCCTAATCCTATTTTTGAAAATTCGAGCGATAGATATTGTCCGTCCAGCGGATAGTAGGAGTAATCTCTGTTTTCGTACTCAAAAAAATATCGAAGATTAAAAAAACGTAGTTCGCTACTGCCGTTCAATAAATAATCTGGATTTAGGATCTTTATTGTATCTACAATACTTAAATCATAATATTTAAGCTCTACATGGTGCCTTATTTTATACTTTGGCCTATAAAAATAGTTGAAATCGGCTTCTTGAAAATAACGCAGGGTTTCTCCTTTAGTTCTAATATATTTTGGTTTATTTTCGTTTGTAAAATAGGGCATTTGGTCTTGAGTCTGATAGGCATAATAAATTCCTATATGATGTTTCCGGGCAGCGTCCAGAGATATGTTGTCGTAACCAAATTCAATACGTGTTTTATATCCAAAACGAGTATCTATTTTAAAATTTTCGTTTCTTCCTCGCACGTTTTTTACCTGAAGTCCTACACCAGCAGTTAATTTTGTTAAATCTTTTTCTTGCCACCATAGGTTAAAATTTCTTTCGGTATGATTAAAATAAAACGAAGGCCAGATGTACCACCTTTCTTGAAGAACAATCTGAATATCTACCAGATTTTTTTCAAGTCTTGTATGTATTTCTACAAAATTAAAAAGTGATGTGTTTTGTAGATTCTCTTTACTTTTTTTAACTAATTCGCTTAATTGATTTCGTTTAAGCGTGTCGTTTTCAGTAAAAACAAGTTCTCTGCGAATGATTTTTCCCTTTGTTCGATTGTTCCCCAAGATGCTTATACTACGTATAATAACGTTGTCAGACCCCTCTTGGGGTGATTGGGCGTAAACCGAAAAACTAAGGGAGAAAAATAGAAGGAATAGGATGTGTTTTGGAGTTTTTGATTTATACATATTTTATTGTGAAATAGAGAAATACTCTTATGTAATTGCTTTTAGGTTGATTTGTATTATTCTATGAAAATTTAGTTAAATAAAACTACAAAGATAAAATTTTACAGAAATATATCAATTCATTAAAAAAAACTTAAATATCTAAATAATTCATTAAGGCTTCGTATCTCTCCCTGCTCAGGCTTTCGTTTAAATCGTTGGAGTCAAAACTGTTTTTGATATAATAATCATATCTCTCAAATGTGCGTATAATGGAACTTAGCTCCCGAGTGTTGATTTTTATTGTAACACTAAGTAAATTAGTTGATCCTGAGGCCGAAACATAAGCACTAAGTATCCGTGCATTGTTGCCTTCAACGATTTGAGCAATTTCTGCTAAAGAATATTTTTGAGGCAACATCTCTAATACGAGAATTCCTCCTGGTTGATTTAGATTGACCAAATCGCCAAATGCACCTATTAAATCCGGTAAACTGATGGCTCCTTTATAATTCAACTCCTCATCAACTACTGGAACGATGGTTAAATTATGTGTTTTTATTAATTTGAATGCTTCGTAAATGTGCTGATTCTCTTTTACATAAATGGTTTGCGAGCCTAATGTATAAGAGCCAATGGGTTCATCTGATTTATTCAAATCATATATTTCTGTATCACTTATGATTCCTAGAAATTTTTCATTATTCACAATGGCTAAATGAGAAACTCTGAAAACTTCCATCCAATTCAGTGCATTAACTCCCGTATCGGAGGTTTTAAGCGCCGGAATGACGTCTGAAATATATTTTTTTATTATCATTTTCTTTTTAGTATTATAAACAAAAATTATGCAAAAATAGTTTATTTTAGTTCAATTGGAAAATATTGCAAGCTTATGGTTTTCCCCTTAATAGAAAATTTTACTTTATGGAATATTTTTTAGGGAAATCATTGTCGGGGAGATTATAATACGGTAAAGATATGATAAAAATCATAGAATAGAAAATGTTATATATGTAAATTTGTGAGTGTTAAATAAATTAAATAATTATGAAGAAATTTAGTCTTATTTTAGGTATGGTATTTTTTCAGCTCTCTTTACTCGCTTCGCCAGAGTTGACAGCTTATTACAAGGTTACAAGCACTTTAGATGTGGCAAAGGCCACTAATGCATTAGTAAACAAACTGAAATCTAAAGACTATGCTATTATTGGTAATTATTCACCAATGTCAAATAGTCAGATGAAAGTTATTGTGTTTACAAGAAGTGATTTACAGAAGCTCACCGTAACAGATAAATCTGCACATTCTTTGGCCTCTATTTTGAAATTTGGGATTTATAATGATGGCAACACTACGGAAATTAGCCTTTTAAATCCCGAATATGTATTTTATGCCTATCTGCAAGATAAAATTAAGGGTAAAGAAACTAAATTAAAGGTCATTGCCGATGATCTTGTGAGCCTGTTGAATTCTCTCGGTAACAATTTTACCACTTTTGGGGGAAAATTAAGTGCAGATGATTTAAAAGATTATCATTATATGTTTGGTATGCCTTATTTTGACGATTTTGTAGGGTTGAATACTTTTTCGGACTTTAGTAGCGCATGTAAAATAATTGAAACAAATTTGAATACCATAGCAGGTATTAAAAAAGTATTTGTTCAAAAATATAGTGGCCAGCAAGTCGCTATTTATGGAATCGCTTTATTGGATACTAAAAATGGCGAATCTTTTTTCCTGCCGAAAATAGGAAAAACACATATTGCAGCTATGCCCTACGAGTTAATGGTTACAGGGAATAAAGTTATAATGCTTCATGGTCGGTATCGCTTTGCCCTATTGTGGCCAGAGCTTTCTATGAGCGAATTTATGCAAATAGTTGATGTTCCCGGGTTTGTTGAAGATACTTTCAAAAAAGTGGCTCAACAATAAGGGGGAATTGCTAATTGTGAATGCTGAATTTGTTTATCGTAAAAAAACCTAAGTACTAGATCTTGCTTAGGTTTTTTTATTCAACGTTTGGAATATAAGTAGGTAAAGACCTTTAGCACTTATCAACAAACTTTGTGAAATAAAAAAGCATTGAATTCTCAATATATTTCATAATTTTGGAGCATTAAACAAATTAGACTATGGAATTATTATCTTTTGAAGAGCCTATTGGCGAATTGATGGACCAAATTGAAAAGGCAAAGCAAATAGCCGAAAGCAGTGATGTGGATGTTTCTAAAACTATCAGTGAGTTAGAACTAAAATTACTTGAAAAACAAAAAGAAATTTATGGAAATCTAAGTCCTTGGCATCGTGTTCAATTATCTAGGCATCCCAACCGACCCTATACCTTAAATTATATAAAAGCCTTAACTGAAGGCAATTTTATCGAACAATTTGGCGATAGATTGGTTCGTGATGATAAAGCCATGGTGGGCGGATTTGGAAGTATAGACGGGCGAACAGTTATGTTTGTGGGACAGCAAAAGGGAAAAAATACCAAAATGAGGCAGTACCGTAATTTTGGAATGGCAAACCCTTATGGTTACCGTAAGGCATTGAGATTGATGCGATTGGCTGAAAAATTCAATAAGCCGATAGTCTGTTTTGTTGATACTCCCGGTGCCTACCCTGGAATAACAGCCGAGGAACAAGGTCAGGCCGAAGCTATTGCTAAAAATATGTACGAGATGTTTCGTTTAAAAGTTCCAGTTATAGTTGTAATTATTGGTGAGGGGGCATCTGGTGGAGCTATTGGAATTGGAGTTGGTGATAAGGTTTTTATGCTGGAGAATACTTGGTATTCAGTTATCTCACCCGAATCTTGTTCTTCAATCTTATGGCGAAACTGGGATCATAAAGAAGAGGCTGCTGATGCGTTGAAATTAACTCCGCAAGACATGATGGCTCAGAATATAATCGATGGGATTATTCCTGAACCTTTGGGGGGAGCTCATTCAAAGCTCGAAGAAGTATTTAAAAATGTAAAAGATACCATTATTAATAATCTGGTTGAATTAGATAAGCTGAAACCCGAAGCAAGAATTAAGTTGAGAATTGAGAAATTTTCAAAAATGGGAACTGTCCTTGAATAAGTTCGTTAGAATAGTAATATATGATAGATTAAAAAAACTCTGTTTCAGAGTTTTTTTAATCTATGGGATTGAAAAAAATATAAAAAATGGCGGATAATAAGCAATATAAAAAGAAAAAAACAGATATTGACTATCAGCAGATGGGTAAAGTTCCTCCACAGGCTGTTGACTTGGAGGAAATCGTTTTAGGTGCCCTTTTGATAGAAAAGGATGCCGTGGTTCAGGTAGCCGATATTTTAAAATCCGACAGTTTTTATAAAGAGGCACACCAAAATATATTTCGTGCGGTATTGAAATTGTCGGAGGAACATGAACCTATTGATTTGATGACCGTTACTGAGCAGCTACGAAAGGAAGAATTATTGGAACAGGTAGGGGGGCCTCTTTATCTTACCGAACTAACAAGCCGCGTTAACTCTGCAGCTCATATAGACTATCACGCCCGTATTATTGCTCAAAAGTATATTCAGCGCGAACTAATCCGTATTTCTACCGATATTCAGAATAAGGCCTTTGAACCATCGAGTGATGTGGATGATTTACTCGATTTTTCTGAAAAAGAGCTTTTTAATCTGGCTTATGGTAATATTAAGAAAGATGCAACACAAATTGATGTTATCATTACGGAGGCTATCCACCAATTAGAAGAAGCCTCTAAACGCGATGACGGTTTGAGTGGTGTACCTTGTGGATTTACTGAATTGGATAGGATTACTTCAGGTTGGCAGCGTTCCGATCTCATTATTATTGCTGCACGTCCCTCCATGGGAAAAACGGCCTTTGTTCTTTCTATGGCACGAAATATTGGTGTAAATCACACGGATGCAGTTGCTTTGTTTTCGCTTGAGATGTCTTCTGTTCAGCTTGTTAATCGTCTTATAGTGAGTGAAACTGAAATTCCGGCAGAGCGTGTCCGGACGGGGAAATTGAGTACTGATGAATGGGAACAATTAAATGATAAAATTGACAAGCTCTACAAAGCGCCTATTTTTATTGACGATACTCCGGCAATTTCTCTTTTTGAATTACGGGCAAAATGTCGGAGATTGAAAATGCAATACGATATCAATCTGGTCGTCGTTGATTATTTGCAACTTATGACGGCAGGTGGAGATAATAAAAGCATGAACAGAGAGCAGGAAGTAAGTATTATTTCTCGGGGACTAAAAGCTATCGCTAAGGAATTAAATATTCCTATTATTGCTCTTTCTCAGTTAAATCGTTCGGTAGAAACTCGTGGCGGAGATAAAAGGCCTCAGCTTTCAGATTTGCGAGAATCTGGTGCCATTGAGCAGGATGCCGATATAGTGTTGTTTATTCATCGTCCGGAACGATTTGGAATTTTGGTTGATGAAGAGGGAAATTCGTTGGAAGGTCTTGCTGAAATTATAATTGCCAAGCATAGAAATGGGGCTATAGGTACTGTGAAATTAAAGTTTATGACTGAGTTTGCCCGTTTTATGGATTATGATGCCACTTCTTTAGATGCCTTAGGAGCTGATTTAGAACTGAGCAGTGAAGTAATTACGATGAGTTCAAGTATGAATGCGGAAAGTCCGAAAAAAGAAAGTGTCTTTAATGAAGATATTTTTAATAAAACGAAGTTCGGAAATGATATCGCACCTTTTTAGAGTTTAACGAGGGCATATTTTAAAGCGAAACTCTTACTGCCTTTCAAAAGAATTTTAAATAAAAATTTTGCCAAAGTTCTGGTTTTGTAGTTATTTGCAAATCCAAACTTTGGCAAAGTTAATCAAGTTTTAAGCATCCTTATCTGTTTATTTGTATACTGGGTTTTGGGAGCTAACTATTTTTTGGCGATAAACAGAATTCATCATTACATATTAAAATTTAATAGCTGTTCTTAAACCAAATGTTTTTATGGTTTCTTTAGGCCCATTGATTACGCCGTTCCCATCCAAATCCTGAAAAGTAAAACGATATTCAAAGCCAAGATTTATACCATTAAAATTGTATTCTAAGGTATAGCCCATTATTGTACTCGGAGTTTTCCATTGACGAAAATCTTGTACATTATTTTGGATATAATAGGCTTTTGCACTTGCATCTTTAGGTAGTAATTTGGGGGTTAATTTTAATTCTCCTTTTAAGGAACGAATATGCATACTTGTTGTATCTGAAATCATATCTGAGTAGTTCAATTCTCCTATAACCAATCCGTTAATGTTAAGATTGAGTCCGGCAAAAAAACCATTTGTAGCCGTATTTACATTGGCTAAAGTCATTTGTTTTGTAACTACATCTTTTTTATTAGTTTGCGGATTGGTTACGAAGATCGCTCGCTCCAATTCATAGGTATAATTGTAGTATCCAAAGAGAAAGTGTTCGGAGGCTTTCCGGTATTCTGCACTAAAAGTAAGCATTTTACCAAGCTGCAATTTGATGCCGGGTAGGCTGGCTCCCCAACCGTAAAGTGAATCGCCTCCTAATTGGCTAAAAGCACTGTAAACACTAAGGTTTAGATTGTCTCCTTGTATTATCGGATAGCCAATATCTACTCCGTAGGCAAAGGATTGTTTATTTAAGTCGCCATATTTAATTAAATCGGATCTTTTGGTTCCATCTATTAGTCCATATTTTACCGCATTATCCACAAAACCAGCATCTCCACTTTGTTGCAAATAATAATCATATTGGGTTACTAAATTAGGGTCGCGTGGGTAGGCATCTATTTGGTCAGGATAACCATCTTTGTCAAAATCTAATAGACCGTTGTATTCGTTCAGGTCAGTAGCATAGCTGGCACCAATTTCTAATTTTCCAATTACTTTGTAGCTAAATCTACCGGCAGCTAACATACCCGGGCTTGATGCAAAGAGTTCTTTGAAATTATTGATTAAAAATTGACCTCCGAATTTTCGACCGTAAAATGACATTTCTAAACCCCAACGTTTGATGTCGGGATATTGTATCATATTACTATATCCATTTACTATATTTCCATATCCTAAAGTGGTATAATCAATCCCGCCGAACTTAAAATAAAAAGGGTCGCCTTTATGTCCCCAACGAATGTAATACAGTTTATCAAGATAATCCTGCCATTGATCCCAATCTTCTTTACGCACTTGCCCTTTATCATCCAGAAGAAGCCTGATGTCCACGCCTAAACCTAATTTAAAAATCGGAATATCGGTTCTAATGCCAAATTGTTGATAATTTTGACCGTCAATTGTAACTCCGCCAACAAAGGCACTTCCTTTTATCCCGGAGCCACCTGTCGTATCATTGATTTCGGGGGCACCACCAATATCTTGTGCAAATATAGGCATACTCATTAACATGATTAATAAGCCTATTACAGGAAATAGATATTTTCTTTTCATAGCTAAAAATTTAATTTTTCATAAAAATACAAAAAAAATAGAAATACTGATAATCTTGGAATATTTTAGTTGATTTTTTTTCTTTTAAGCCAGATGGCATTCGATATTCCGTTATCGTATTTGAGTTAGTGTTTAAACCTTGTCTGAATTTATTTTTCCATTTACTTGGGCGCTAATTTATATAAAAAAGCTGCAATTAATCCGTAAAGTATATTTGGTATCCAGACTGCTATAAGTGGCGAAAGGTTGCTTCCGATTGAAAATTGAAAGGATATCTGCATAAATAATATATACGAAAAACTGAGAGCTAAACCGACACCCAGATAAAGAGCTGTCCCTCCTCTTACTTTCCGACTGGCCAAGGAAACGCCCATAATGGTTAGAATAAAAGTGGAAAAGGGGAAGGCGGTACGTTTATAATCTTCTATTAAGTATGCATTTATGTTTCCACTTCCTGCCAATTGCTCCCGGGCAATAAAATGGCGTAATTCGGTCTGGTTCATTGTTTCTACATCGTTCGCGCGCCGGTGAAAATCTTTGCGTTCCATGGCTATGGCTGTATCTAATTTTCTTCCATGCTCAATTTTTTCACCTGTTTCATTAAAATATCGGATTCTGTAATTGTGTATTTGCCATTTATTCTGAAGGGTGTCCCACTTTACGTAATCAGAAACTAATTTACTTACCAACTTGCCGGCTTTAAATTTCTCCATAGAGAATTTGCTACCCATATCTAATTTATTGTTATAGCTTTCGATATAAACATATATCCCTGGACTTATTTGTTTATGAAAATTCCGGTTCTTAAAACGATAGGCATTATTTACATAAGTATTTTCAAAATCCAGCCGGATTTTATTAGAATGGGGAATTACCCAATTGCTTAAATACCATGATAATAATGCAATTATTGCGGCCGAAATAATATAAGGTCGCATAATTCGATGATAACTCATTCCGCTACTTAGCATAGCGATAAATTCCGAATGAACGGCCATTTTTGAAGTAAAAAATATAACCGAAATAAAGACAAATAGAAAGCTGAATAAATTCCCGTAATAGGGGACAAAATTAAAGTAATAATCAAAGATGATTGCAAACATAGGCGCACTTTTCTCCATAAAATCGTCTATTTTTTCCGATATATCGAAGATGATAGCTATACTAAGAATTAAGGCTATGGTGAAAAAAAATGTCCCTAAAAATTTCTTGATTATATAAATGTCTAATTTCTTTAACATAATACTTGTTTTTAATTTAGTAATTGTACTACCCGCGTCTAAAATTTGTAAATGCTTATTGATAACTTTCTAATGCTTAAAATAATACAAAAGTTAGCATATAAAATGTGATACCAACATGGTATAATTCAAATTCTTTGTGATATTTTTTTCACCATAATATCTTTCCATAACGAAAATTCGCCTGCTATAATCTTTTCTCTTGCCTGATTTACTAACCAAAGATAAAAACCCAGATTGTGGATACTGGCAATCTGTGCTCCCAGTCGCTCCTTAGTAATAAATAAATGTCGCAAATAAGCTTTGGAATAATAACTATCAACGTAGGTGATTATTACCGGATCAAGCGGCGAAAAATCATCTTTCCACTTATTATTTTTTATATTAAGTATACCTTCTGTGGTGAATAACATTCCGTTACGTCCATTTCGGGTAGGCATTACGCAGTCGAACATATCCACTCCAAGGGCTATGTTTTCTAAAATATTGGCCGGAGTTCCTACGCCCATTAAATAACGGGGTTTATCTTTGGGTAATATTTGATTTACTAATGCTACCATTTCGTACATTATTTCGGTGGGCTCACCTACCGACAGGCCGCCAATGGCATTTCCTATGCAATTGTGAGAGGCAATAGTTTCTGCTGATTTTATGCGTAAGTCTTTATAGGTACTCCCTTGTACAATTGGAAAGTAGGCTTGTTTATAGCCATACAATGGCTCTGTATTTTTATAATGTTGTACGCCTCTTTCTAACCATTGATGAGTTAAATTCAATGACTTTTGGGCATATTCATAATTACTCGGGTAAGGTGGGCATTCATCCAGCGCCATCATGATATCTGAGCCTATATTTCGTTGTATCTCAACAACTTTTTCGGGCGAAAACATGTGCTTAGAGCCATCTATATGTGAGCGGAAAAGTGCCCCTTCTGCCGTTAGTTTACGATTTTCTGTTAAGGAAAAAACCTGATAGCCACCAGAATCAGTCAGAATAGGCTTACTCCAATTCATGAACTTATGTAATCCACCGGCTTTATGTAAAATTTCAACACCCGGACGCAGGTATAAATGGTAGGTGTTTCCAAGAATTATCTGGGCTTTGATATCTTCCTCTAATTCTCTTTGGTGTACGGCTTTTACAGAGCCTAGTGTACCTACGGGCATAAAAATAGGAGTCTGAATATCACCATGATCGGTATGTAAAACGCCTCTTCGGGCACTTGATTTTTTGTCAGTAGTTATTAAATCAAATTTCATTTATTTTTATTTTATTCCGACTATTTTTTTTATGTCGTTTAATTTATTCAAGGCCTCAATTGGTGTTAAATTATTGATGTCTAATGCTTGTATTTCATCCCTGATTTGTTTCAACACAGGGTCGTCTAACTGAAACATACTTAGCTGATAACCCTCGCGCTGCTGACCTAAATCTTTCACTGGCTTACTTAGTTGATTATCATCTCTTTTACCTTCTAATTCTTCCAGAATTTCGTTGGCACGTTTGACTACACTTTTAGGCATTCCGGCCATTTTAGCCACGTGAATTCCAAAACTGTGCGCACTTCCACCTCGTACCAATTTCCGGATAAAAATAATTTTGTTGTTTATCTCTTTCACCGAAACATTATAATTTTTTATCCTCTTAAAGGATTTTTCCATTTCATTCATTTCGTGGTAGTGCGTGGCGAAAAGGGTTTTTGCGCGTCCTTTGTGGTATTCGTGGATATATTCTACTATTGACCAAGCTATGGAAATGCCATCGTATGTACTTGTTCCACGTCCTAATTCATCGAAAAGTACTAAACTGCGATGCGAAAGGTTGTTGAGAATACTTGCGGCTTCGTTCATCTCGACCATAAAGGTGGACTCGCCTAGCGAAATATTATCGGAAGCTCCTACACGGGTGAAAATTTTATCTACATAGCCAATTTCTGCTTTGTCGGCCGGAACATAACTGCCTATTTGTGCCATGAGGACGATTAATGCTGTCTGCCTAAGCAATGCCGATTTCCCGGCCATATTTGGGCCTGTAATAATAATAATTTGTTGGTCTTTGGTGTCTAATCTTATGTCGTTGGGGATATAAGATTCGCCAAGAGGAAGTTGATTTTCTATAACCGGATGCCGTCCTTTCTTGATGGAAAGTTTATCACTTTCATCTACATAAGGCCTGTTGTAGTGGTGATTTATGGCATTTTCGGCAAAAGATACCAGAATGTCTAAAGAAGCGATAATACGAGCATCTTTCTGGAAAGTTTCAATGTATTGGGTACTTTCTTGCACTAAATCATTATAAAGTTTTGTCTCAAGCTTGAGAATTTTTTCTTCGGCACCCAAAATTTTAGCTTCGTATTCTTTAAGTTCTTGATTTATATATCGTTCGGCGCTGACAAGCGTTTGCTTCCGGATCCAATCCTGAGGTATCCTGTTTTTGTAGGTATTACGCACTTCAAAATAATAGCCGAAAACATTATTATAGCCTATTTTCAGGGAGCCAATACCGGTTAGTTTGGCTTGTTTTTCCTGCATCTGTGCCAAATATTCTTTGCCTGAGGAAGAGAGCTGTCGCAATTCGTCTAATTCCTGATTAACATCTTGTGATATGACATTTCCTTTTTGAACTTGTATTGGAGGGTCTTCTTGAATTTCTTTTTCAATGCGCAGACGTATTTTATCACAGGTTTTTAAATGTTTGGCTACATTTTCAAAATCTTTATTTCCGGTTGACGAGCAGGCTTCTTTTATTGGACTAATGGCATTCAACGAATTTTTTAGTTGTATCATTTCTCTGGGCGATATTTTTCCAGTAGAAATTTTGGAGGCCAGTCTTTCCAAATCTCCAATCTCTTTGATATAAACTGCAATTTTATCTTTTAAGCTGTCTTTGTCAAGCAGATATTCAACCATATCAAGCCGTTGGTTAATCTGGTGTACATTTTTAAGCGGAAGTGCCAACCATTGTTTCAGTAAGCGTGAGCCCATTGGTGTTTTGGTAGAGTCGATTATTTCTATTAGTGCTTTCCCGCTTTCCTGCATTGGGCGGAACAATTCCAGATTGCGTATAGTAAATTTATCTAACCATACATATTTGTTTTCATCAATGCGCGAGAGTTTAGTGATATGGTTTGTTTGGTGATGCTGAGTTAAATCAAGATAATGCAAAATTGCTCCGGCAGCCGAAAGACCCGCTTTGTAATTCTCTACCCCAAAGCCTTTAAGCGTGGGAGTGTCAAATTGTTTTAATAAGCGTTCGTATGCGCTGTCGTAAACAAACATCCATTCATCTACTGGGTAAGTATAATATTTTGTGCCTAATTTTTCGTCTATTTCGTGTTTCAGACTGCGTTCGTATAGGATTTCTTTTGGTTGCAAACTACTGATTAGTTTGTCGATATAATCTAAACCACCTTCTGCTAGCATAAATTCGCCAGTCGAAATATCTAAAAAGGCTATTCCTACCTGATTTTTTTCGATAAATAGGCTGGAAAGGAAGTTATTCTCTTTATTTTCAATTAAGTTATCGTTTAGCGATACGCCGGGGGTTACTAATTCGGTAACACCTCTTTTTACAATTTTTTTTGTAGTTTTGGGGTCTTCAAGTTGTTCGCAGATAGCTACTCGTTGGCCTGCACGTACAAGCTTTGGCAGATAGGTGTCTATCGCATGATAAGGGAAGCCGGCAAGCTCAATATAAGTGCCAGAGCCATTGGCTCTTTTGGCTAAGGCTATACCCAGAATTTTAGATGCCTTTATGGCATCTTCTGAAAAGGTTTCGTAAAAATCACCTACTCGGAATAAAAGTATTGCATCGGGATGCTTTGCTTTAATCTGAAGATATTGCCTCATCAGAGGCGTTTTTACAATCGAATTTGCCACTTTAAAAATTTATTTTAGAAATGGACAAAGATAATTTTTTTTGGCAGAAAATAATAATGAGTAGGCTATAAAAAGTTCCTAATTAGGTCTGAGTCCAGTATAAAAAGGTGAATTTGCATCGAAGTCGGTCGCACAGCTTCATTAATCAATTGTAAATGAGCTGTCTATTTTTACAGTTTTAATAAATCTATCCGTCCGATCGGTTTTTAGACCGAATTCAAGTCTTTTTTGTTGGAAATTCCCTCTATTACATTCCATTTAGTTCACGTAAAAAGAAAAGTTTAATATTTTTATTTGTAATCTTATAATTATTCCCTAAGCCTTTTATACTTAACTCTCTTAAGGTCGAATTTATTTCTGATTTTGAGTTTCTATAATAAAAAGTACTCAATTTTATACCTCCAATAGCTTTTTTTTGTATTAGTTTTAGTAGTTTACTATCCGTATTAAAAACTCCATCAGTGATAATAATAATCCGTTTATTCATTCCGGATTCTTCTTCTTTTAATATTTTATAAGCAATTTTTAAACCATCTCCGATTTTTGTTGTATTTTGTATTTTAATATTATTTAATGTTTTTTCTAACAGTGGATAATATGATTTCTTACTCAACGGAAGTATTTCTCTTGCCCTTCCGCTGAAAACAACAATGCCTATTTTATCTTGTGGTCGGAGGGCAGTAAATAACTCTGGTATTGATGATTTCAGTATTTCTAATTTATTATTTAAATTCATAGAGCTGGAAAAATCTAAAAGTAGAACAATGCGATTTGGGGGAACTTCATCAAAAATTTGTTTTTGAATAGCTTGTTTTAGTCCGGGTAAATACATTATTGGTAATTTAAATTTTCTCAGGAAATTCTTTTGAATTTCAAGTGGAAATGTATTTTCCATCATAGTCCTAAGAAGGTTGTATTTTTCAACTACATCATTGTAAAATAGTGTTGCACGTGTTATTTTTTTTATTCTATATTGAGATAAGGAGTCTTTAATTATATTTTCGTAATTTTTCCTAAAATTTACTGAGGAAACAATATAATCCTTATAGTTTTGAATTAGAGATTCCTGACTGATTCCTGCCAGTAATCGATATTGTATATAATTGGTATCTTTTAACTGAATATTTTTGAAGGGAATCTTTTCTGTCGGTAGGCCTGTGTTGTATTTTAATAGCAGGTTTTCCATAAGTTTGGCGTTGGTATTAAAATCAACATTTAATTTAGTGATAAAAATTAATATATTATTTACTTCTTTTTTGGAATCTGCTTTTTGAGGATTTAGCTCTGAATTCATACGATTTATATCCATATATAAATTTACCGCTTTATAAAAATAATAATTAATTGATTGAACCATTCTGGGATATATTTTATTATAAGAGCTAAAATGGTCTTTTTCATATTCTTTATTGATAGAGTATTGGTGCAATTCCTGAATTAGCTGATATTTATATGTTATGATTTTATGTATTTGTTTTAATTTTGACTGAAGAAGTTTTTTATAGACTGGAAAATTTGTACATCGTTTTAGTATTTGTTTGTAATCTTCTTCGGATGGTGAAAATGATTTATGGGGAGAGAAATAGTATGGGCCACCCCAATTGGCTTTTTTATTCGTTTTATAGCGCTGGACTTCCTCGTTATAGCGATATAAATAGTCCGGGAATAATATCGTTTTTTGTGTTTCGATATTTATATATTTAATAAATTCGTTAAGTATTCGGCTTTTATCCAAATTTTTTTCGTCTTGGTGATTAAGCGTTGCAAATGAATAGGTTATAATGCTTATCACACTAATAAAATATATAATTGTTTTTTGTGAAGTTCTTTTTTGCATTGCTTCATTCATTCAGTAAATGCAGTAAAGTTAAAATTTCTTTGAGAGTTTAGGAAAAAACGGCGTAAAAATGTAAATATTTTTTTGAAATGAATTCTGAAATTATTAAAAGGGCATAAATTAAAAAACGGAATTTCCATTGAAATTCCGTTTTTAACTAACCTAACCTTAACCTATGAAAAGACTAACTCTTCCATTTTGATTGACTTTACAAAAGTATAGTAACAATTTATATTATTTGTTAACTAAAAGTTAATTAGAGTGAAAAAAATATTAAACCATCTGTTTAGTTAAACTATTGCTTACAGATTATTGGTCTGTATGAATAAATAATTACAAATCGTAAATGTGAAAAGAATTGAAATAAATAATTTAATTGTTAAGTTAAATTGAAATGACATCTTTCTGATTGACAGCAACTAATGTTCTTTTATGAAAATGACAGTGATTATTTTAACACTTTATTTGTAGAAAAAAGTATAAATTCCTATCTTTCCAAAAATTTAATATCGTAAAAATGAATACAAAGGCAATTATCTTATTAGTCGAAGACGATGAAAATTTAGGCTTCGTCTTAAAAGATTATTTAGAAATGCTTGGTTATGAAGTAATTCTTGAGAAAGATGGTCAAAAAGGACTAGAGGGTTTTAAAATTCACCAGGAAAAGTTAAATTTATGTATTTTGGATGTGATGCTTCCTATCATGGATGGTTTTGTTGTTGCAGAAGAAATTCGTAAATTAAACAAAAAAATTCCTCTTATTTTCCTTACGGCTAAATCCATGAAAGAAGATAAAATAAAAGGTTTTAAAATAGGTGCTGATGATTATATCACCAAACCTTTTAGTTCGGAGGAACTTAGTTTACGTATAGATGCTATTCTTCGCCGTGCAAAGTCGTCAGGAAATGAATTACCTGAGAATACTGTTTTCGATTTAGGTGAATTTGTTTTTGATAGCGAAAACCAGGTTTTACAAACGCCTGAAGGTGAACATCGTTTAACCAAAAGGGAAGCGGAAGTTTTAAAAATGCTTTGTATCTACAAGAATAGATTATTGCGCCGCGATGTAGCTTTAAAAGCAATTTGGGGCGAAGACGATTATTTTATGGGGAGAAGCATGGACGTTTATATCACGAAATTACGTAAATATTTAAAAGGTGACTCCAACATAACCATTACAAATATTCATGGTACAGGCTTTAAACTGGAAATTAAGAGCGATGAATGAATAAGTAGTTGTGAATGGTGAATACTGTTTGTCGCTGAAAGAAAATAATTAGTTGCAAAAATATAATACACAAGTAAATATCAATACTTTTAGTCAAAAAAAATAAACAGATGAGAGAAATTTCGGAAGTCAGAATTGATAAATATTTGTGGGCAGTTAGATTATATAAGACTAGAAGTCTGGCTACTGAGGCCTGTAAAAAAGGTAAGGTTAGTGTCGATAATCAGGCAGTGAAGCCATCGCGCCAAATAAAACAAGGTACCCAAATCCATATAAGAAAGGATAATATCTATTTTAGGTATAAAGCACTTAAACTTCTTGAAAAAAGAGTGGGAGCCAAATTAGTAGATAACTATTTAGAAAATATAACACCCAAAGAAGAACTGGATAAATTAGAATTAGACCTCTTAGCAAAAAATCTGTACCGCCAGAGAGGAGCTGGGAGACCTACCAAAAAAGAACGGCGAGATATTGATCGTTTCTGGGAAAGTGATTAATTCAGACAAAAATGTAATATCCTAATTCGCTTGACATACAGCACAGATAGAACTGCAAATAAATTTGAAACTTTTTCAGGGTAGATTGTTCAATCGCTCGAAAGAAAAACTATATTCGTTTTTTTTAAAATTATAATTTACAAACATGACAATAGCCAAAGAAAAAAAAGCAAGTAATATAGCTGAATACATACTCTATATGTGGCAAATTGAAGATTTAATTAGAGCTTATAACTTTGATATGGCAAATATTGAAGCAAATATAATAAATCAGTTTGAGGTAGATACGCCCACAAAAACAGAAATTAAAAAATGGTATGTGGCACTAATAAAGATGATGCATGAGGAAAAAATAATGAAAAGCGGTCATTTGATTTTTGTGAAAAATACACTAAATGAACTTTATCATTTGCATAAAACCTTATTGCTAACTCCTGAGCATGTTGACTATATGAGAGCATATAGTCAGTTTAAAATTATTGCTGAGGAATTGGCAGCTAAAGTAACTGATGCCGAGAATGAAATTGATTTATGTTTTACCGCTCTGTATGGCAGTTTGATGCTGAAACTCCAGAAAAAAGAACTTTCGGAAGATACAACCGAAGCAATCAATAAGATTTCTCAATTAATAGCCTTATTAGCCAAAAAATATCATCAGATAGATAGGGGCGAAATCGACTTAAGTTATTGATTTGTTTCGAATAACTAATTACGTTCAATAATTCGCAAGCAGAGAAAAAAGTTGACTATTAGTTGATTTGTTGTTCGGGAATTCAAATTTTGGCAAAATCTAACAAAGTATAGAAAAATAGAATTAGTGAAAGTTGGTGTTAATTAGTGGATAAATTTTGATTAAATGAAAAGAACAGTAATAAATATGCTGCATGAGGCAGCCGTAAAATTTGAAGGAAAAACTTACCTTGCTGAAAAGGGCGATAATTCATGGATTAAATATACCTTTAAAGAGACAGATCTTGCTTCCGATTATATTGCCATTGCACTTCAACAACATGGAATTGCCTCAAAAGAAAAAATTGCTATTGTTTCCGAAGGTCGTATTTCGTGGGTTGTTGGTGAGTTTGGCGTTTTGAAAGCTGCTGCTATTGCCGTTCCTCTTTCCGTTAAATTATTGCCCGAAGAGCTACTTTTTAGACTTAATCATTCCGAATCGAAGGCCATTTTAGTATCTTCCAATAATTTAGAAAAAATCATACAAATTTATAATCGTTTGGAATGCACTGATTTTAAGATTATTTATTTGGATAATGATATAGACAAGGCAAAACTAAGATGCGCAGCGCAGGGGATTAATTTTGATACTGCTTTTTTGCTTTTTGATAGCCTATTAGAAGAAGGGAAGAGTAAATATGAACAAGAAAAATCTGCTTTAAAAAAACTCGAAAACGAGATAGATGAGAACGATGTAGTAACTATTAGCTATACATCAGGCACTACTGGCAATCCCAAGGGAATTATGCTTACGCATCTAAATTATTTTGCCAATAGTCATGGTTCTCAGGATTTATTTCATATGGAATTCGGTTTGAAAACACTTATAATACTTCCTTTAGATCATTCTTTTGCCCATACGGTTGGAATTTACATTTCTCTTATTGTGCAGATATCTATTTATTTTGTAGATTCGAGAGGCGGTGGAATGAAAGCCCTAAAAAATATTCCAATCAATTTAAAAGAAGTAAAACCAAATTTATTACTTACCGTACCAGCTCTTTCGGGGAATTTTATGAAAAAAATTCAGGAAGGAATTGAACAAAAAGGCGGTTTTATCGAAAAATTATTTAATAAAGGACTGGAAAATGGTATAGAGATAAATGGTGATGGCTATAGAAAAGCTTCCTTTTTTATCCGCTTATGGAAAGGTGGAGCTTATTGGCTGGCCAAAACACTCATTTTTAAAAAGCTTCATGCTATTTTTGGAGGAGAGCTCGAATTTATGGTAGGTGGAGGTGCCTTATTAGACATCAAACAACAAAAATTTTATAACGCCATAGGTATTCCGGTAATGCAGGGATACGGGCTTACCGAAGCCACTCCTATTATCTGTGCCAATACTTTAACCCGCCATAAATTTGGAACTTCGGGAAATGTTTTGCCTAATATTGTTTGTAAAATCATAAATGACGGGCAGGAGCAGTCGATTGGCCAAAAAGGTGAAATCGTGATTAAGGGCGATAATGTAATGAAAGGCTATTTCAAAAATTCCGAAGCTACAGCTAAAACCTTAAAAAATGGTTGGTTATATACCGGAGATATGGCTTATTATGATAAAGATGATTTTTTGGTAGTTACCGGCCGCGAGAAGGCTTTACTTATCTCACAGGATGGTGAAAAATACAGCCCTGAAGAAATTGAAGAAGGAATTACAAATACTTCACCTTTTGTGGCACAATGTGTTTTGTACAACGACCATTCGCCTTTTACTACTGCGGTTATTACACTCGAAGAAGCTTTTGTTAAGTCGTTTATAAACAAAAATAATATAAAAACAACGCAAGAGCTATTCGGACACATTGAAAAATCAGTGAAACAATTTTCGCAGGAGAAAGAATATGTAGCTAAATTTCCGGGTAAATGGCATCCGACCGCATTTGTTATCGCTGAAGAATTATTCAGTGAGGAGAATAAATTGCTTAATTCTACCATGAAAGTAGTACGTTATAAAGTAATCGAATACTACAAAGAGCGTTTAGAAAAATTATTTGAAAAAGGAAAAAAATCCACTTTGGATGAAAATATGAAAGTTATAGCTCATTTCTTTTAGTTGTATCTATGTGCGTACTATTTCTTTAAACCTTTACCAAAGTTTGAATTTGCAAAAAATTATAACTTTGGTAAGGTCTTTTTTTTTGAATTCAGCATTTATAAAAATCTGACGAAAGATAAATAACCCGAAGAATATATAAAATGACAGAAATAAACACACATTTCCGTACTTGCAATCTATGCGAATCTATGTGCGGATTAGAAATTAAGTATCAGAATAAAGATATTATTAAAATTACGGGAGATAAAAATGATGTTTTAAGTAAAGGACATATTTGTCCAAAATCGCAGGCATTAGCAGACCTGTATAATGATCAGGACAGATTAAAGTCGCCTATAAAAAAAACAGCGAATGGCTGGAAGGATATATCCTGGGAAGAAGCATTTGACGAAATCGCCCGCGAGATAAAACGGATTCAGACTAAATATGGAAAAAATTCCATTGCTACTTACCGAGGGAATCCTGCTGCACACAATATCGGAATGATGCTTTTTGGCTCTTCTTTTATTCAGAATCTTGGTTCAAATCAGGTTTATACTGCCACTTCCGCCGACCAACTACCTCATCATTTTGCCTCTTTGAAGATGTTTGGGCATTATTTGATGATGCCAATTCCTGATATTGACAGAACCGACTTCATGCTAATATTGGGAGCAAATCCTGCGGTGTCAAACGGTAGTATAATGACTGCACCTGGCTTTTCAAATCGTTTAAAGGTAATAAAAAAAAGAGGCGGAAAAGTTATTGTCATTGACCCCAGATATACAGAAACGGCTAAAATTGCTGATAAACATTATTTTATACAGCCAAATCGCGATGCTTTACTGCTTTTCGCTTTAATTCATGTTATTTTTGACCAAAATTTGGCATTAGCCGGACATTTGGCCGGACATATTAATGGATGGAATACAATTAGGGATATTGCAAAGCACTATAAACCAGAACAAATTGCACCAATTATTGGCATTGAATCTGAAGCTGTACGGGAATTAGCCATTCAGTTTGCCACCGCTAAAACTGCCGTTTGTTATGGCCGGTTTGGAGTTTCTACTCAGGAATTTGGTGGTATCAGCCAGTGGCTTATTAATGTGCTGAATACAATTACCGGGAATATGGATGCCATTGGAGGTGTCCTTTTTACGCTTCCGGCAATTGACGTAGTCGGTATGTCCAAGAGAACAGGTAGAACCGGTAGTTTTAATTCCATACAAACAAATGTTCGTCATTTACCTGAATTTACAGGAGAATTTCCAGTGGCTACATTAGCCGATGAAATTCTAAATCATGGAGAAAATCCGGTTAAAGCAATGATTACCATAGCCGGAAATCCTATATTATCGGTGCCTGATGGTCAACGACTGGAAAAAGCCTTTGATAGTCTCGAGTTTATGGTTTCTATTGATATTTATTTGAACGAAACATCAAAATATGCTGATATTATCCTTCCCACTACAACCGGTTTAGAAACTCCTGTTTACGATTTGATTTTTCATCAGTTTGCGGTTCGCAATACGGTAAAGTATTCTAAAGCTCTTTTTGATAAGGATGATAATCAGCGACACGATTGGGAGATATTAAAGGAGTTGAATGCTCGTTTGGGTGGGAAAGACAATCCTTTAAATTTGGAACAATCCTTGGATTTCATGTTGCGTTTCAGTCCCTACCGTACTTATAAACTGTCGGTGAATGAATTGAAAAAACATCCACATGGTATTGATTTTGGGCATCTGAAATCTCAGTTTCCTGAGCGATTGTTTACTAAGGACAAAAAAATAGAATTGGCTCATCCCTCATTTATTGAAGACTTAAAGCGATTGGATAAACAGATGGAAAATTGGCAGAGAGACACAATTACTGCTTATCCTTTTGTTCTGATAGGACGACGGCATTTACGCTCCAATAATTCCTGGATGCATAATAGCCTCAGTTTAATGAAAGGCAAAGAGCGGTGTACGCTACTTATTAATCCTAATGACGCAGAACAATTAAATCTGTCTGATAAACAGATAGTTAGGGTCGTGTCTGAAATTAGGGCAGTAGAAATTCCCATAGAAATAAGCGATACAATTCTTTCAGGTGTGCTCAGTATGCCACATGGTTGGGGACATAACCGCAAAGGAACAAATATTCATATTGCTCAGGAGCATGCCGGTGTTAGTATAAACGATCTGACCGATACCCGGAATATTGATGAATTAACTGCAAATGCTGATTTTAGTGGTACAAGAGTTAAAATCGAAGTCTGATAAATTTAAAGAGTCCAAATAGAAATATTCGGACTCTTGTCTTATATTGTTTATTAATGATATCTATGATTATGCGGCGTTAATGAATCATTAACCATTCACCATTAATCTTTACAATTAATTTACTCTTCTATCAGTTCAACGCTGCGTTTAACAAAGCGGCTTAAAGGCTCGCCTTTTAACATTCCGTTGGCCAATAAAGCTAAATCAATCATTTGTTTAACTAATTTTTGCTCTTTCCCAAAGTTGGTTAAAAGCTCGTCTTTCTTTTTATTTAATTCTTCAATTTGTTTGCCTAGCTCTTCGAGGGTATCTTTTTCAAGTTGAGGAATTTCTTCGTCTTTTTTATCCTTGTGAGTGGCTTCGAGTTCTTCTTTTTGCTTCTCAAACTCTTTCACCTCTGTACGAAGTTTTGTTACTTCCTCGCCTATGGCTTCTTTTTTAGCTTCGTTGATTTTTACTACCAGTGGATGATTGGAATTTACTACTAAATTATATGAATCAGGCAATTGTCCGTACATACTCATAGCACCGCCGCCGACTCCTGCCATATCTTTCATCCGGCGCATAAATTCCGATTGGGTGATAATCATAGGCATCTCGTTTTCGCTCATAGCTTGTAAATTAACAATATAATTGTCTTTCTCCGGTACGTGAGCACGAATCAAAGGAATCATATCACTTTCTTCCTCAGCCGAAAGTTTTGTCTCAAAAACCTCATCTTTTTCAATGAGTTTGTCAATCACTTCGCTATCTACACGAGCAAAACTTATGTCGCTGTCTTTGCTCTCAAAACTCTGAACCAAATGAACATCTAACTGACCATCCAGAACCAGTACATCATAACCTTTGTCTTTGGCTGCCTGAATAAAACTATATTGCTCATCGGAATTTTGAGTGTATAGATAAATTATTTTTTTGCTTTTGTTAGTCTGGTTTTCTTTTACCAACTCTTTATATTCTTCGAGGGTAAAGTATTTGCCTTCCGTATTTTTTAGTAATATGATATCTTTTACCCGATCATAGAATTTCTCATCAGAAAGTATTCCGAAAGAAAGAAATAATTTTAGGTCATCCCATTTTTTCTCAAATTGTTCGCGGTCATTTTTAAAGATCTCTTTTAATTTATCGGCTACTTTTTTAGTGATATGGCCGGAAATTTTCTTTACATTGGGGTCGCCTTGCAAATAACTTCTCGAAACATTCAGCGGAATGTCAGGAGAATCCAAAACTCCATGTAATAATGTCATATATTCGGGCACAATACCTTCTACACTATCGGTAACAAAAACCTGATTACTGTATAGCTGAATTTTGTTCTTTTGAATTTCAATATTGTTTTTTATACGCGGAAAATACAAAATTCCGGTGAGATTAAAAGGATAATCCACATTCAAATGAATCTGAAACATGGTTTCGACTTGTCCGGGATATAGTTTTTGATAAAACTGCTGATAATCTTCATCTTTTAAATCTGTGGGTTTTTGTTTCCATAGCGGATTGGTATCGTTGATTATCTTGTCTTTACCCGTCTCTACCATTTTGTCGTCTTTCCATTCCTGCTCTTTGCCAAAAGCAATAGGAACGGGCAAAAAACGGCAGTATCGGTTTAATAATTCTTCGGTACGGGAATTTTCCAGAAATTCTTCAGAATCTTTATCCAGATGCAAAATTATATCTGTACCGTGGCTTTCTTTTTCAACTTCTTCTAAAGTGAATTCCGGACTTCCATCACATGACCATTTGATAGCCTGTGCTCCTTCTTTGTATGATTTGGTGATAATATCAACTCTTTCGGAAACCATAAAAGCAGAATAAAAACCTAAACCGAAATGTCCGATAATATTTTCGATTTGGTCTTTATATTTTTCTAAGAAATCATTGGCACTCGAAAAGGCTATCTGATTAATATACTTATCAATTTCCTCAGAAGTCATCCCAATACCACTATCAGAAATGGTTAGCGTTTTTTTCTCTTTATCAATGCTTAATCTAACTGTGATGTCGCCAATATCTCCTTTGAAATCACCGCTTTGAGCTAAAGCCTTGAGCTTTTGAGTCGCATCTACGGCATTTGATACTAATTCCCGTAAAAATATTTCGTGTTCAGAATATAAGAATTTTTTAATAATTGGAAAAATGTTCTCTGTGGTAACTCCAATTGTTCCTGTTTTTACAGCCATAACTCTATTAATTTTAAATGTTCATGCTCTTAAATCAAAGGATATGCCATGGGATAGTGATTAGTGATTAATGAGTAGTGATTAGAAAAGAAATATTGTAATTAGCTCTTAATCCGTAGGTTGAGTGCATTTGTTTAGTTTTGTTGAAACTGACAAAAAGGCAGTAGAAGTTTTTTTTAAAAAAATAAATGAATCCAGTATAAAAAGGTGAATTTGCATCGAAATCGGTCGGAAGACTTCATTAATCAATTGTAAATAAACTGTTTATTTTTACAATTTTAATAAATCTATCCGTCTGACCGGTTTTTAGACCAAACTCATAAATAAAGATCAATATTTTTGAAACCTTTATATGTTGCTTGCGTATAAAAGGTAGTTTCATTAGTTAGGTTTTTAGTTGAGAAAGTATGGCAAAATGTTGTCGTGCTTTCTCTTTTTTTATACTTCTCATTCTGAAAACTGGTCTAATACAGTTAAATCCTTTAGATAAAAAAGGTCAATTAATTCTTTATCCTTTTCATGTTTTCCAATTTTTAGGAGATTTCCAACTTTTCTTCCGGCATGGGCAAGCGATTTGAAAACTCCGGGCTTTTGCTTAATTTCGTAAATCCGGTGATTTGTGGCAATAAATGAAGCCACTTCTGTTTTATCCGCATATTGTCTATTTTTAAAACTTACCGTTATTTTTACATCCATACTGTCTAAACCTTCTATCGTAAGACTATCGGTAAAAATACTATTCTGTCTGTCGCCATTCAGGTATAACTGAAATCTGGCCAGACTGTCTTTTGTCAGCACGGTTATCGTATTCGTTGTTTTTTGGGCGAATAAATTAAACCCAAATAGTAAAATAATTGAAAGCCAAATAATTCTTTTCATTTTCATTTCTGTTTTTTAGTTATACATTTTGTTCAATACATTGTTAAACTTTGCCAAAGTTTGAATTTTGGGTTTTAATATGATTTTTTTTTCTTTCTTTTTAATACCTTTATTTTTGGATTTCTAACGTCAATCTTGTTCACCAAAATCCATTTCCCATTCTCAAAAAAAAGACCGTCATAAGTTCCATCCGGGCCATAATATTCCGGATTTGACTTATATTGCGGAGTTAAAGGTTCCAAATGGTCAAAAACCAGCGCTCCTTGATATTCATGCAAATTCATTGCCGACCGCTCGTTATATTCAAATTCTATGTGTCCGTATTTATGACCATGAGCAGAAATAATCTTATCGCCAAATACTGGTCTATTAAAAATATTAAATCTTAGAATATCAATAATTTTTAGATTTGAAAAGTCATCTTTCCCGTCCCAGCCCAAAAGGGTATAGTAGGTCTTTTGACCTGCATTTTTACTCACTAATTTATAATATAGTATCGGATGCCAGCCTAAAGCTCTTAATGAAGCCAGCTCTGGCGACTGAATATTCTTATACAAAGTTCTTAAATTGGTGATTTTAATTTTCTTTTTGTTCTGGTATTGTAAAAATCCATAATAACTAAAAGTACCATTTTTTAATGGTATATTCCATGTGATAATATTTAATTTGTTATCTTTTGATCTGATTTGGCTGATATGTTTTAGTTTCATTTCGGCATCAAAGGATTCCGAGTGATTTAAATAATTGGCAAAAGTTTTTTCCAGTTCATCAGATAAAGCTATTTTTTCCGAATCGGCATCTGCTAATGCAATATTCTGCTCCAAACCCGCTATAAGCTTTTGTAAATTATTAATTTCCTGACTAAAACAAGAAAGATTTAAAAAGAGGGCAAAGAGAAATAAAAGTATTTTTCGCATTGTTTTAAATTTACTTGTTTTTTAAACGCAAAATAAACTATATTTGTATAAAGATAAAATTAGAATCTCCTTAGACCTCTTTTGTCTTGATTATTTGATTATGTTTAGTTTTTTTAAAATACAGATTAATGAAAACTTATATTTTCTTTTTCTTGTTACTACTTTCTTCAATAATAGCTTATTCTCAGCAAGTATATGATTTGTCGAGACAAGATAGCGCCTTAATTCAAAAATACGTTGCAAAGGCTAAAGATTTTAACCAACAACTAAATTATAAAGAAGCTTCTCGTTATTTGAATAAAGTGGCGATGCTCTACTGGGAGCATAATTATATGCCCAATGCACTCGATTATTATAAGCAGTCTTTAGGATTAAATAACAGGCTGGGGAACAGAAATGCCATTGCGATGATAAACAGCAATATCGCTTTGATTCTGGCCGATATGGAAAAATACGAAGAAGCTTTAACTTATTTCGATAAAACATTTGTCGTTCGCAAGGCTAAAAATGAACGGATTGGTATGATTTCCGCCTTAATTAATATGTCGGTAGTTTTGAATAATCTTAAACGTTACGGTGAATCAGTTAAAAAATTACTTAAGGCATTGGATTATGCCCGCGAAATAAATGATACTAAACAAATGCGAAGCTGTTATGGAATGCTTTCCGAAACTTATCAAAAGGCTGGAGATTATAAAAAATCAATGTATTATTTTGATTACTTTAAGGGCTTTAATAAGCTGGTGCAAGAACAAAAAGTAAAGGAAGTGAAAAAAAATTTGGTTCAGGTACGCCTTAATAGAGCTCTTTTAAAAGAAAAAACGCTTAGAGATAGTTTGGAACTTATCATCAAACAGAGACAAATTTTTCAAAAAAATAAAGAAATTGCGGTAAAAGATTCAACAAATAAAAAAATTTTACAGAATATGTCGAGGAAAGAACTTCAGTTAGAAGTATTAAAGCGAGACGCTTTAATTAAGGACATAAAAGTAAAGCAAATTGAAGAAGTGCAGAAAAAGACAGAAATAATTTCTTTTATTATTATTATTTCTGTTCTTCTGATTGGAGGACTTATTTTCTATGCTTATTGGCAAAAACGGAAAGATAATCACATTCTTGCCTTGCAAAATGCTGAAATTTCGCAACAAAGGGAAGAAATATTGACTCAGAAAGAGGAAATAGAAGATGCTTCTAAAATAATTGAAGCTGTAAATAATAAACTGACCTCAAGTATTGCTTATGCAGAGCACATACAATCAGCCATGCTTTCGCGGATAAACCCTTTATCTACTTTTGTCCGGGAAGCTTTTTTCCTTTTCCGACCACGTGACGTAGTGAGTGGTGATTTTCATTATTACGCCCGAGTGGAACAAAAAGTAGTCTTTACTGCTGCCGACTGCACCGGACATGGGGTTCCGGGGGCTTTTTTGAGTATGATTGGTAATAATATTCTGAATAGAGTAGTGGAATACGAAAATATTACACGTCCCGATTTAATTCTGAAGGAATTAGACTTAGGCTTACGAAAATCCTTGAATCAGGATCATACCGAAAATAGGGATGGTATGGACATTGCTCTTTGTACCATTGATTATGATAAAAAGCTGATACAGTTTGCCGGAGCCGGAAATCCACTTTTCTATTTTGTAAATGGCGAACAATTTTTCATAAAAGGTTCTATGTTAGCCATCGGGGGCTATTATAAATTAAATAAAGAAAAAATTTTTGAATTAACAGAAATCCCATTCAATCAAGGAGATGTGATTGAACTCTATGTTTTTTCAGATGGTTTTATCGATCAGTTTAGTGCCGATGATAAACGGCGCTTTACCCGAAAACGATTTAAAAATCTTTTAGCCGATGTACATCATTTGCCAATGGAAGAGCAAAATGATGAAATAGCCAAAGCATTGGATATATGGAAAGGCGATAATGAACAATTGGACGATATTTTGGTTATCGGCGTAAGAGTTTAGACTTAATTATAAAGTATAAATGACTAATTACAAATTCTGTTCTATAATTTGTGAATTGTAATTAGCAAGAATTTCTGTTAATTCGTGGACAAATTTAAAACAAAATGAAAAAAATAATTTTAATTATCTTTCTTTTTAGCAATATCTTTCTTTTTGCCCAGACTCCTGATTCTGTTGCTGTTCGTTCGTATAGAAATGAAAAAGGAGTATTGTTCTGGAATAAAAATTTACCGGTATATATCCATATTTCTGCTTCGCCGGATGAAAAAGGAGAGCAATTAGATAATACGCAACAAGCTTTGTATTCCAATCCTTATTATTTTGCCAAAGAAGGCAAAAATAGCTTTTTGATACAAGGTGCTGTAAATAAAAAGGCCGCTAAAACCTATCAGAAATTATACGTTAGTTTTCCGGTAATGGTAGATGGAATTTCGCCAAAAACATTTTCCCACTTTTTAAAAGCACCTTCGGGAAAGAATAACAAAGGAAAATATTATGGGGTGGGATTGGAAATTAGCTTAAAGTCCAGTGATATGATATCCGGTGTCCAGCGTATTTTTTATAGTATTGATAAAGGAAACTTTCAAAAATATACGGATACTTTAAAGAATTTTATGGATGGAAATCATATTTTGCAATATTATGCCGCGGATAATGTAGGAAATAGAGAAAAAGTACATATTATCAATTTTTCAGTAGATACGAAGATGCCGCAGACTACACGCCAGATTGTGGGCGAATATCTGCCTGATTTAGAAACTTTGTCCGAGCGTTCTAAAATAAAGTTAATAGCCAAAGATTCTTCTTCAGAAATAAAATATACTAAATATAAAATAGATAAATCGCCTGTTAAAATATATGCAGGCAAATCTCTATTAGTAGGCTATCTATCAAATGGTTATCATACCCTAAAATATTTTTCGGTAGATAAAGTCAATAATATTGAAGATACTATAAGTTATATTTTTTATGTAGATAAAGTACCGCCAATATTGACCTCTGATGTTCTGGGCGACCGTTACGAAGTAAATAACCAAGTTTATTTTAGTGGCCGCACAAAATTTAAGCTGATTTGTGTGGATAATAAATCTGGTATAGATAGTTTAAAGTATTCGGTTGATAAAAAGCCTTATCAGGACTACAAAGAGGCCTTTTATTTGCCGAGAATACCGGGTTATCATTATGTAAGCTATTATGCCAAAGATAAATTTGGAAATAAAACCCGTTCTGATTCTTGGGAAAAAACTCAGTATCAGACTTATGGCTATAATGTGGAGAAAATTTATATCGACCTTGTAGGACCCACTATTTCAGCTAAATTTACCGGATTTTATTATTTTGTTAATGATACGGTTCTGCTGGGGAAAGATGCTGAAATACAACTCTATGGACATGATGCTGAGTCTGGATTACAATATATCTCTTATGCGCTGGATGGAGAAAAAGAAGAGACAAAATATACCAAGCCGATAAAAATTACTACTCACGGAAAGCATACGCTGGAATATTTTGGATATGATAATGTAAACAACCGGAATATTGCTAAATTAGTTTTTTATGCTGATTTTATTCCGCCAAAAATAAGTTATTTCTATAGTGTGGAAGCTATTGGAAAGAAACAAGGAGTTGATAAATTTCCTAGCAATCTGAAAATATATTTATCAGCAACAGATCTGCAAGTAGGTACTAAAAAAATTGAATATAAGCTAAACGGTAAAAGAGAGTTATCCTACAATAAAGTGGTTTCTGGCTTTATAAAAGGAAAAGTAAATAAGCTAACAATTTATGCAACCGATAATTTGAA
Organism: uncultured Bacteroidaceae bacterium; assembly: GCA_964421365.1. GTDB lineage: Bacteria > Bacteroidota > Bacteroidia > Bacteroidales > DYOH01 > CAYQXT01. Next base: position 1,006 of record CAYQXT010000002.1, on the reverse strand, counting down.
TAATACTTCGGAAAGAACAATCGAATTTTTTGTAAAAAAACGGTAAAAACGGTAAAAATTGTGAATGGTTAGTGGTGAATTGTTAATTAAGCATTCACAATTTAACATGATACCGATTCGGTATCATGTTAAAAAAAAATCACTTTATAGACAGATACTGATTTACTTGAGTCTCCTCAAAAAACGAATTGAGTAATCTGTAATTTACTGATATTCAGCTGGAAAGTACTTTTCAGAAGTGAGAGTTTGTTTTTTTTATTTACGAATTAAAAATTCCTTAAAAATGGAGTCCAATAACTATCTTTGTAGCTAAAAACAAACCAAAACAGTCAATGATGGATTCCAATGCAAAGATAGCAAATAAAATAAAACTGCAAATTTCTAAATTTTCAGGAATCATTTCAAAAGGTTTATCTAAACCTAAAAGGCGATAATTAGAGAGTTAATATTTTGAATTCAGGTAAGCAAAGATGTCAAACTGTCTAATATTGCCCGGAGTTTAAAAGAAGATATACCTTTAATAAAAACAGAAGATAGGCTTAGCCGAAATCTTGATGATATAGATTTTACAGAACAGGTAAATGATACTGTATCCCGACTTGCATCTAATAAAATACTGAAAGACACAGTTTTAGCATTAGATCCGGGAGAAATAGTGAAGCCTTATGCTAAAAAAATGGAAAATTTGTGCGACATTAGAGATGGCAGCAAAAACGAAAAAGCAAGAGGTTACTGGCTTTGCCAAGTTGTAGGCTCAAACATAACTGATAATAACGCAGTTCTGTTGTATAATACAACTTATTCGCAAGAAGCCGATGATTTTAAAAGTGCGAATGCCGAAATCATAAAAGCAATTGATACAGTGAGTGTTCACACTGAAAACAGAGGTATTTGGACAATTGACAGAGGCGGTGATAATGTTTTATTTTTCAAGAAATTTATTTAACCCACTGGAAATGCGAAGAAGTTTTTAGATATACAAAACAAAGTTATAATCTTGAAGATG
>CAYQXT010000001.1:0-36613 GCA_964421365.1 uncultured Bacteroidaceae bacterium | reverse complement strand
CCGTTACCGCCAAGCAAAAAACAACAGTTGCGGAGAAAAGCCACTTTATTCGCAAGATTATTTGCGGAGAAAAAATATTATATTTGCAGTAAATTATGCGGAGAATGAAATTATACATACACGAAAATGATAATTGGACAGATTTTGTTTGGGACGAAAAGCAAGTGTCTTTAAAATTAGCTGAAACAAGAAATTTGCAAGGTCGTTTATTGGGAAAAATGGAATCTTTAGGGTTTGACTTGCAAGATGAGGCTGTTTTAAACACTTTGACAATTGAAATTGTAAAATCATCAGAAATAGAAGGAGAGGTTCTTGATTTAGAACAAGTTCGTTCATCAATAGCAAGAAGGCTTGGAATAGAACTTGCTGGAGCAATTGAATCAGAACGGCATATTGACGGTATTGTTGAGATGATGCTTGATGCAACACAGCGTTATCAATTACCATTAACCAAAGAAAGACTTTTTGGTTGGCATTCTGCTCTTTTTCCAACAGGGTGGAGTAATATGTATAAAATTACTGTAGCTGATTGGCGGAAAGACACAACAGGACCAATGCAAGTGGTATCTGGTCCTATGGGTAAAGAAAAAGTTCATTATCAAGCTCCTGATTCGGATAGAATTGAAGATGAAATGCGAAAGTTTATTAATTGGGTTGAAAAAGAAACAACAGTTGATCCTGTTTTAAAAGCTGCAGTTTCCCATTTATGGTTTGTAACAATCCATCCGTTTGAAGATGGAAATGGAAGAATAACAAGGGCTATTACAGAAATGCTTCTTGCTCGCTCAGACGACAGTGTTAAAAGATTTTACAGTATGTCTTCTCAAATAAGATTGGAGAGAAAACAATACTATGAGAAGTTAGAGAAAACACAAAAAGGAAGTTCTGAAATAACAGAATGGATTTTATGGTTTTTAGAGTGTTTGGATAATGCTTTTTATTCTACAACAGACGCATTAGCGAAGATTCTACAAAAGGCTGATTTTTGGAAAATCCACTCAAAGACAATTATAAATGAACGCCAACAAAAAATGTTGAATAGGCTTTTAGATGGATTTACAGGTAAATTAACGACATCTAAGTGGGGAAAGATATGTAAATGTTCACAAGATACAGCACTAAGAGATATTCAGGATTTAATAGAAAAAGATATTTTACAAAAAGAATCAAGCGGAGGAAGAAGTACAAATTATGAATTAAAAGAAATACCTGGCGGTAACAATGTATAAAAATAATAGCCGAGATAGTAGTAACAAGGGTTTTAGTCCGCTTCAACTTTCTTGTATTTTGACAAGAAAGTGCCCGCAGCCGGCTACTATTTTTATACTTACCTGTTAGAAACAATGCGGTTAAAAATGAAAAACAAAAGTCTACCAAAATTGAAACATTTAAATCCTTAAATCCGAAGGTCGGTATTTAACCAAATGATAGTCATCGTATAAATTGGTTGAAAAAAACGATAATCTTTAATTAACAACTTGCTGTTTATTAGTAGATTGATACAATGACTTGCGGAATGAAAAAAAATTGCTATAATACAGTTAATTAAAATTTTAAGTTTATGAAATACTCAAAAACGAACAAAATAAAATTAATCATTCTTTTTATATTTTTTTTCCACGGTAATGCTATATCTCAAATAAAAAAAATAGAAATACAATATGGTATTAGTGGATGGTACGATAAAAACCAAAGAGAATTACCGGAAATTGAAGATAAGATATTCTTAAATAATAATTTAATGTTAGGTTATAATATATTTCCGCATTTCAGTATGGGATTATCTACAAATTATTATTATGATAAATACCATAGTAAAGGAAAATACATTATTTTACCCGACAGAATCCTTTTTGAAGAATGGACAATAAAACATAAACAACTTGGTTTTGGCCCTTATCTTAAATTTAGCATTGGCAAGAGTTACCGACTGTCTTTGATAATTGACTATAATTATGCTTATGGCGTTAGTCCACATAATTCTTTTGTGGAACATTCCGTTGAACTAACAGAATACAGTAGTAGCGAGGTAAATTATATTACAGAATATACAACATTAAATATTAGTATAGGTAAAAGAATATCGGAACATTTAATTCTTGATATTTTATTCAAGGAACAATACACATTTAACTATCGGAATATTCCTGAAACAACAATGATATTTATCCCATGTTATAATCAGTATTTCGGAATTCAATTTAATTATTCATTCAACTTGAAAAATAACTAAAAATAAAAAAATATATTCTCTTAACTATAACATATTCCTGGGTAAGAAACCCATCAACAAATAATATAACTTTGAGTGATTATTATATTGTAGCAGCCAACGGATTGGAAAATTTCTATGATGCCAATAATGTTTGGCCTTCATTTACAGATTCAATGGTAATTTATCATGGACAAAATTTAGTTCCGGGAGGCTGGCAGAAAATAACATTGTCTTTTATTCCTAATAAAGATTATAGTCAATTATGGATATATCCAAAGCAAACAATTTATCATTATTATTGGTCTGAATTTACTATTGATGATATAAGTATAACTGAAAGTAATATTACTGCATTAAATGGTAATACCGTTTGTTATTCTGGAAATTATAGTTTTTCGTTACCTAATCTACCAAATAATACTTCAATTACTTGGACGCAAAGTAGTAATCTTATTTATGTAAGCGGTCAAGGAACAACTTTGTACAAAGTTAGAGCAAAAAAATGTTCTATTAGCTAAAACGCTTGGGTAAAAGCAAATATTAGTTATAATGGATGCAATTTAACAATAATTAAAACTATTTGGGTAGGAAAACCTGGTCAACCGGTAACAGATCCTTACGGCTATCCGACAGTTCAAATGTCACTTGGCGAAATCAAATCTATAAGAGTAAGATCGGCCAGTGGATTTCCGACCCAATATATTTGGGAAATATCAGGAAGTATTGATTGGATTAGCGGAACAGCAGATCGTGTTACAATTGAAGCAGCACGTTTGGGCTTGGGGGATTTTAAAGTGAAAACAAAAAATGAATGTGGCTACAGTATGAATGGTGGTGATACTGTAAATGTTACTTCAGGAGGAGGCGGAAGAATGTTTAAGGCATATCCAAATCCGGCAAAAAATATTCTAACAATTGAAATTGATGCGAATAAAATACCCAAAAATATACAAAACAAAGCAATTAAAATTCGTATCATGGACAAAATGAAGGTGGTAAATAAACAAATATCTTTTTCAGGCAATCAAACGACAATAAATGTAAGCGATTTAAAAACAGGAATCTACATTTTACAAGTTATTGTGGATAATGAAATATCTGAACAAAAAATAATTATTTCAAATCAATAAATGTTTCTAAACATAGGTTTGGTTGCTAGGCTTTTGGTCTTTTCTTTTGCTTGCTTCGCTTCGCAAAAAAAGCCCCGAAACAAGTCCCACCAAGCCCTTATTTTTTTGATTTACCTATATGGTGGGACTCACACCAAACCTTCAAGGTTTTTAAAACCTTGAAGGTCTTTAAGGAGGTCTTATCTCCGGTCTTATCGGTTTTAGGTCTCAAAAGGTTTAAGTTTTTTTTTGAACCTATAAATATTTTTACGAAATTAGAGCCATAAAGTTGATGGTAGAACTTACACAATTACAGAAGAAAAATATGGAGAAATTGAAACTGATTTTCAGGATGTAACTCAGGAATATTTGCACTATGTGCAACACAAATTAAATAATAGACCAAGAAAAAAAATAGGTTTTCTTTCACCTATTGAATTTTTATCTAAATTTGAAATATTAATTAACAGTAATAAAGTTGCATTTGCAGCTTGAATTCAGCAGAAAAATAGAACGCTAAAATTCAGGATAAATTACTGAAAATCTAAATTTAAGATAGTAATCATAAACAAGCTGTGTCCTATTATTCTTTTTTTTACGAAACTGTGTTTGAAAAACAAAGTTTCTTAGGATAATGGTATATGCAATAAAAAATCTTGTCCGTATTTTTTATTACTTTTGGCTTTCATTAAAAAAACAAAGAATATGCTGGATAAAATTAAAAACTGGTGGACTAATTATAAACTAAAAAAATCCATTTGGTCTAAATTTTCGGATATACTATTTATTATTATAGTGCTTGGTCTGTTATTTCCAAGCTCTCGAATGTGGATGGTCTCAAATTTCCAACGCCTTACTATGTGGGGACCAAGTGAGCTGCCGACACAGGAGCAGGTGCAGATTAGTGGGCAGGCTTACGATTGGCAATTGGTAGGCTTAGACGGAAAATCGTACAAACTTTTAGATTTTAAAGGGAAAGTGATTTTTATGAATTTCTGGGCTACCTGGTGTCCGCCTTGTGTGGCAGAAATGCCTTCGATACAAAAGTTATATAATCATTATAAGGATAATCCGAATATTGCTTTTATTTTGGCTACTACCGACAAGCCCAATGCGATTATGAAATTTCTAAAAAGGTATCAATTCAGATTTCCAATTTATTTAATGGTCACAAAAACACCGCAAGAATTTTTCTCTCAGACCATTCCTACTACTTTTTTGGTTGACAAATCGGGGAAAATAATAATGAAAGAGCATCGGGCTAAAAAATGGCATAGTGAAAAAACAATAGCTTTTATAGATGAGTTGACAAAAGAATGAATTGTTAATTGAGTCCGGTATAAAAAGGTTAATTTGCATCGAAATCGGTCGAACGGCTTCATTAATCAATTGTAGGTGAGCTGTATGTTTTTACAGTTTTAATAAATCTATCCGTCCGACTGTTTTTTAGACCGAACATGGCGATTCAGCTAATTTTTTTGGAGCTTTGGTTGGATATAGTTTTGATTTATAAAAAATAATTTCTACATTTGTACGGTAAATGAGAAAAAATAATTCAAATACTTGGCGTTGGCAAATTCTGATACATCAGTACAGGATGCGCTATATGTGTATTTGATTTTTTAGATAGCAATTATTTAGAAAGCCGCCTGTACGTTAACGTACAGGCGGCTTTTTTTTATTTTATATTTTAAATTTAATCCTGATGAAAAATTATTTTAAAACTTATCCTGACGAAAAAGGATACTTTGGTGAGTTTGGTGGTTCTTTTTTACCCGAACATTTACAGAAAGAGATGGATCGTATAACGACTGCCTATTATTCGATAAGCAAATCGCATGAGTTTATTTCTCAGCTCCGTAGCATCCGCAAACATTATCAGGGAAGGCCTACGCCGGTATATTTCTGCAATCGCTTATCGGAAAAATATGGCGGACGGATTTACCTAAAACGCGAGGATTTGAACCATTCGGGTGCTCATAAACTAAACCATTGTATGGGCGAAGCGCTGCTGGCTAAGCACCTGGGCAAGAAGAAACTTATTGCTGAAACCGGAGCCGGGCAGCACGGTGTGGCTCTGGCAACTGCTGCCGCCTATTTTGGCTTGGAATGCGAAATTCACATGGGTGAGGTAGATATAGCCAAAGAGCACCCCAATGTAGTACGTATGGAAATTCTTGGTGCCAAAGTAGTGCCTGTTTCGCATGGTTTAAAAACCTTGAAAGAAGCGGTTGACTCTGCTTTTGATGCTTATATTCAGGATTTCGACAATTCGCTTTATTGTATTGGTTCGGTGGTTGGGCCTCACCCCTTTCCGATGATGGTACGCGATTTTCAGCGGGTAGTAGGAATTGAGGCGCGTGAACAGTTTCAGGGAATGACCGGCGAATTACCAGACAAAGTGGTTGCTTGTGTGGGCGGCGGAAGCAATGCCATAGGTCTATTCTCGGCTTTTTTGGCTGATGACGAATGTGAAATTTACGGTGTAGAACCAGCTGGTTTGTCTTTTAAAATCGGTGAACATGCAGCTACCATGACCAAAGGAACACCTGGTATTATTCATGGTTTTAAGTGCTATACTTTACAAGATGAAAAGGGGGAGCCCGCACCGGTTTATTCAGTAGCCAGCGGTTTGGATTATCCAGGAGTTGGCCCTGAGCATTCTATGTTAAAAGACTTAGGGAAAGTAAATTACGATTACATAAACGATAAAGAGGCTATTGATGCTTTTTATGAATTAAGCCGCATGGAAGGAATTATTCCGGCCTTAGAAAGTGCTCATGCGGTGGCTTATGCCATAAAACTGGCTCAAAAACATCCCACGAAATCTATTCTGGTAAATTTAAGTGGTAGGGGCGATAAAGACATTGATTTTGTAGTTGATAAATACGGTCTTCCCAAATAAGTGAAGAGTCATCGACCTCGCAGCGCCTTCAGGCCTGCGAGTGTCTTTACCCTCACTAAAATTTTTTAAGTTTTAGTACTTCGAGGCTTTTTTCAATAGCAGCCTGCTTTTCTTTATGCTCAAAAATTAAATTCTTTCCAGTGGAGATAAATCCGGGAAAAGCCGAATTAAGAACCGGCTGAAAAAGTAAATTTTCAAAATTCTTCGCTACTATTTTTTGCTGATAATCCGGTTTGTCTAAGCGCGTTATCCAAAGTTTGTTTTTGGCTCTATTAAACATAGGTATGTCATTTGGACTGTCGCCTGCAATGAGCAATGCCTTTTTTGTATTGATAAACTGCAAGATAGTGGCGGTTTTACCGGCATAGGCAGAAAGTGGAAATTCGGGCATATTGGTAGCTATATATTTTACCATTTCATTGGGTTTCATTTCGGTATAATCTAAATTTTCACGAACCAAATAGGCATCTTTATAAAGCAAAGCATCCTCGGTTTTCCTCATTAAGGTAGAAATACCAAAAATATTTTCAGGCGAAATAGCAATGTTTTCACCAAAGTCTTTTTTTAATTTTAGATTTAAGTATCTCAATACCAAATGCCTTACCGTCCAAACATTGGAAGCTGAAATAATATAAACTTGGATTCCATTTTTGAGCAAATTTCCCATTAAATTGACCATTTCGGGGTAGAAATAAGGCCGTGCATAATCCCCGATTTTGGAAATAATGCCTGAACTTACATCTTTCAAAGCAATTTCCTGCGAAAAAGCCCTGTCGGTAGCCGCCAAAATCTGTGGCAAGCGAAGCCCACTGAGTGTTTGTGCTGCCCAAAGATAGCCATTAGAGTGCCGCATCTCATCATTGCTTTGATGTGTCGTGGCTTTAAGCAAATTTTCATAATATTCGGGGATGCTTTTAAGCTGTATGTTTTTTGATAAATCCGGGCTTATTGCACTAAGTTCTGGCGTAATTTTTACTACTCCGTCTATGACTAATTGTTGCAAAGTAGCTTCGCCAATATCCCTGCATAATGTTGTATTATCAAAATCAAAAACGGCAAATTGTCCCAAAAAAGCGTTATTGCTTATTATTTGCTCTAATTTATCCCTTGTCGGGGTGTACCAATTTCCTTGTAAACTAACTTTTTTTTGTGCCATCTTGTATAAGAATTAATGAGTTCAGTATAAAAAAGTAAAATTTGCATTATAATCGGTCGGAAGGTTTCATTAATCGACAGTAAATAAGTTAGTTATTTTCTGTAATTTTAATGAGACTATTTTTTAGACCTGTCTTATCAAAGCAATATTTTTTATCTGTACTCGTTTTTATTTTAGTTTATTATTACACAAATTTAACCCTATTTTGATAGAAGAAAAGGATATATTGGTTTCATTTTTATACTTTTAACGAAGCTTTCACAAAATCAAAAACTATCGAACAGAAAACATAATGAACTTTGAACAATGAAAAAACAAATTATTTCATTTTCCAGTTCCAAATTTTTTCAGTAAATGGATGTGAATAGCTTTGCGCTGCAATATTTGGATAATCACAATTCAATTTATCCATTATCTTTCTACGGGTTTGTTGACTTGGGCCAAGAAAAAAAACTTTGCCCTTCTTTTTTTTCGAGTTAATATAATGAGTTGGGTCTAAAAACTATTTTCTAAGACAATGTAAAGATAATTTATAATTTTAAGAACTTAAAAAATATTTTTATTTTTTTAAGAAAAAGCGAGTTAAATATTTGGTTATCAATAATATACTTATTGTTTTTGAAGTAAAATTTATGTAACTATCTTTAAAGCCAATAATCAACTGAATTTGTTTTCATTTGAAACGCGATTACTTGATAATAAGCAACAAAAGTTATTGAATAAAACTCAGGAAAAGGCTATTTATAATTTAAGAGTTTGGTCTAAAAACTGGTCGGACAGATAGATTTATTAAAACTATAAAAATAGACAGCTCATTTACAATTGATTAATGAAGCCGTCTGACCGATTTCGATACAAATTCACCTTTTTAAACCGAACTCACTGATTATTAATGATATTTCAACTTAGAAGCTGCAACTTTGCCAAAGTTTAACGAACTATTGTATTAACGGATACCGAATTTGGTATCAAAAGTAAAGATGGACTTATTATTTTGAGAATATTTTTCTTAGCTTTTCCAGATTACCCAGATAATATTCAATTTTATTCTTTCCGAAAGTTTGATTATGCTGTACGATGTAAGTAAGTTGTCCATTTCCCAAAATAATACTATTTGCCTCAGAAATACATTGTTTAAGCATCTTTAGCTTGAAACTATCTAAATTCAGGTTATTTAACCCCTCTATATCACTTAGCAATAACCAGTTTAAATCCAAATTTTGAGGAATAGTAAGCGAAACTCCATACTGATTATGTAATTTTTCAGTTTGCAACAACTTTATGAGCTTACTTCTATATAAAAGTATCAATTCACCATCAGGAGTTGGCATAGGAGTACTAAAAATATTATAGGTAGTATTCTCCCTACGGTTGTTACTGGCAGTAGCACCTGCTCTACCTTTATAAAAGGCAAACCAAAAATCAAAATTCTTAACTTTCCCCACTAAAATATTGGTAATTTTCACCTCCTTATCTCTGTTAAACTCCTTTACAGCTTGCACGCCAATAGAATTAAACGACTCTAACTGCGGCTGATTTTCATATTTTTGAAAATACTGCCACTTTTTTTCTTTGGCCCATAGCGACAACTCTTGCTTCGTTTTTTTGGATTTAATAAAAGCGTAAATTAAAGAGATGACTATAAAAATAACAAAGAAGAGAACAAAAATAACAATTCGAATACTACTTGAATTTTCCATGATCTATAATTTAGTTCCAAATTTAACTATATTATTTTTAAAAATACTTCCAAATAAATAATACATCGCTAAACTTCGAATAAGCCAAGACAACACAACATTTAATCTACTAACAATCAGATTTTTTCAAAAAAATAAAACCAACAGCAAAATTCTTACACTATATTATTCTGTTACCTTTTCACAAATATCTGCATATAAAATTCTATCAAAATCATTATTAAGAGATAAATTTATTGATTTTTAATATATTAACTTAAATAAAATTCAAATTTAGGTATTTTAAAAAAATTAACCAACGTCTTAGTCTAAGCCATGGTGAATTTTGTTTGTCACTGAACTTATCCAGTTTCGAAAATATAATATACAAATAAATAGCTCAGAATGCTTATTTGGTGAAAATTTTCTGAACCTGTTCTAATTTATCCAAATAATGCGCGATACGATCTTTCTTTAAAGTCATATTATATTCAATAGCATATACCAGAAAACCGGAACTTAACAATATGCTGTGCGCATCACTAAGTACTTCTTTAAGTGAGTCTAGTTTGTAATTACTTAACTTCAATGACTTAAATTTTTCTACATCTGTAAGCAGCAACCAGTCTAATTCATTTTCATCGGGCACAAAAAGGGGCATCCCTAAAAGCTTAGCCATTTTATCAATGTGTAAAAATTTAATCATTTTGCTACGGTAAATCAGCGTTAATTCCAGATTTAGTCCTTCCACAGGAATAATAAAAATATTGAAAGCTGTAGATTTTCGGGTATTATTGCTTCCACTATAACCAGAGAAACCACGATAAAAGGCAAACCAAAATTCATCGCCTTTATATTTGCCATTCATAATATTTTCAATTTTCACAGTCGTATTTCCACTTGTTTTTACAACCGATTTTTTGACCATTGTGTAAAACTGGCTTAATTCTTCTTGGTTTTGGTATTTAAGAAAATAGCTCCACCCCTGTTCTTCTGCCCAATTCTGTAGTTTTGATTTTGTTTTGAAATGACGGACAATAAGAAATATAATAGAAGCAATAAAAAGGATAAAAAATAAAGGAAACAAAATAAGAAAAGCCCAATTTAGTAAAGTATCCATAATCTTTTTTTGCTATAAGTTACAAAAAAAATAGAAAAGAAAAATTTTAATATATAAAAAACGCTCGTAGGTGCAAGCACGCTACGAGGTCGTTTTCCGAAATGTCGGGTTCAATTGTTAAGCTGAATCTAAAAACGGTCAGACAGATAATTTTATTAAAATTGCAGCAAATGGATAGCCGCTTACAATTAATCATAAATCCGTCAAACCAGTTTCATTCCATTTTTTACCCAACCAACATAGAATTATACCGTACCGGTATTGCATTTTGCATGCTTACTTTCGTTCATTTCTAAACATCCAGAAGTTATCAAAAGTGATTTACAAATTTCAGAAGCGGTTGAGTATAACAATCAATTCCTTACTTACGCTTTATTCTCGGCATTCTCTTGTCCCTGTTGCGATTTTTCAATATCTTCAATTTTTTGTTCTTCTTTAGAATCTGTGTTTTCCGGTTTTTCTTCTTTTATTTTAAGCAAATCCGAAACTTGCAATACGTTATACCACTGCACTACCCTCTTAATGTCGGAAACATAAACTCTATCTTTATCATATTCGGGTAAAACCTTTTCAAAATAAGCTTTTAATTCCTCAGAAGATGCTTTATGACTAACCGAACTTTGTTTCTTATCTTCTAATTCATAAATTTTGAAAAAGACACTACCCAGCGGTGCATCTTCACCGTTTGTAAAAATAGCAATATCCTCTAATGCACTAATTTTATGTGTAGAATAAGCTGGCATTCGCTTTCCATTGACGATGGATTCAACGATTATGCTATTTTTGGCATGTTTTACCATTTTATAGAGCCCCGGATGACCTGAAATGGCCAGTATTTCTTTTAAATCTATCATCATTTATTTTTTTAATTTATTTTTTAACGAGTGCAAAAATAATTTATTTTTATTGATTAAGCTTTTTTATTAAACAAATCCCTTTCTTTTCTTTAATTTATCATAAGCCTGATTAATTTTCTGGAATTTTTCTTTTGCTGCCGACTGCACTTCTTCACCCAGATAGGCAACTCTATCAGGATGAAACTCTTTGGCTAATTTTCGAAAGGCGGTTTTAATTTCTTCCACATTAGCACTTGCCGGTATCTGTAAAATTTCATAAGGCGACATTTCTTCCTCAATAAACATGGCTTTTACCGACCTGAAATCATGCTCGCTTATTCCCATGGCTTTATAAATCACTTCTATTTTTTGAAGTTCAAAAGGATGAATCTCACCATCGGCATCGGCCAAGCCAAACAAAAAATGCAGCAATTGCAAGCGCGAATGATAATCCAAATTTTGTTTAATCTGGCGGCTTACTTGATATAAAGGTATCTCCTTCTGTAAAAGAATCTTAAGAACCCGTAGGGCTTCTTTGGTTTTTTCCAAGCCAAATTTCTGTTTAAAATAACTTTTAACATAGTCTAATTCTGATTTCAAAATTTTGCCATCGGCCCGAATAATTTCAGAAATAAAAATGAGCATACTCACCATAAAATCACCTAACTGAGTAGGAATTCCGTAGGCATAATTTTGCTTATTTTGTGTATTAGAACGCTCATAATCAAAATTATGCCTATTAGTACTTGTATAAGTATTCCGCCTATAATCAGAGCGATTCCGGCGACCATCTTCCAGAACATTTTTAGGCTTATCAATTGCCGAGCCCAGCAGAAAGCCGATTATCCCACCAATTGGCCCCAACAATGCCCAGCCCAAACCTCCTAATAACCATTTTTTCATCTGTTTATATTTTAATATTTTTTTAAGAAAAACCACAAAGACACATTAGAAAACATATTTTTTTTGATTAATAAGATATTAAGCAATGGTAAATTATTAATTCTGTTTCTCGCTAAAAAACAGTTTGTTTCTAAAATATAATATATGAGTTCGGTCTAAAAACCGGTCGGACGAATAGATTTATTAAAACTGTAAAAATAGACAGCTCACTCACAATTGATTAATGAAGCCATCCAACCGATTTTGATGCAAATTCACCTTTTTATACTGAACTCATATATAAATAAATATATCAGGATGCTGATGAGTACAGATAATAAAAACCACATAATCAAATACATAGCATTATAAAACGTTGACTGGTTTTAAACCCTCGTCAGAGTTAAAGACTGACAAAGTTAAAAAACCGCTTTTTAAAATAAAATTTAATTTATCAAGCTGAGCAAATAATTATGTAGCTTGATAATTTGAGGCATAAGCATTTCCTCTTCCGTATTTCTAATTATAAAATCAGCTAATTTTTGTTTTTTATCCTGCTTCCACTGATTTTTCATTCGTTGTAAAACTGCCTCCTTAGAAATTTGGTCGCGCTGCATTACCCGCCTAATTCTAAGCTCCACAGGTGCTGTAACAATAATCATTTTATCTACTAATTTATCAGCGCCAATTTCAAATAAAATGGCTGACTCTTGTAATACGTATTTTGATTCTTGTTCTTCTGCCCATTGATTAAAATCCTGCCTAACAACAGGATGAACAATAGAATTCACTTTTTGTATTAAATCCTTATCTCTGAATATTCTATCAGCTAAGTATTTTTTATTTAAGTGTCCCTCCATGTCATAACTTTCTTTGCCAAGCAGTTTCAGTAATTTCTCCTGAATTTCAGAGTTCTCATTCATCAGTCGCCTAGCTTCCTTATCAGAAAAATAAACCGAAATATGTAATTTTTCAAATATTTGAGCCACAAATGTTTTCCCAGAACCTATTCCTCCGGTGATCCCTATTTTTAGCATATTTATTTTATTTTTTCGATGATAAAATTTACATATTTTGGATAATAACGAATATTAAACATTTCATTGGATTGATTGATTAGTTTTACCCCTAATTTTTCTTTTTGATGAAGCGTTTGTTTGTAGTCAATAATTCCTTGTGTGCGCAGATTCTCATGCATAGAAATATCCTCAATAAAAATTTGATATCTAATATTTATGCTATTGGGAAAAAGAATAATCCTAAGGCTATCCGGTTTATTAATTATTTTTATAGGTATTTTTTTTGATAGCTCTGTAAACTGACTAATATGTGCATAAACAATGGTATAGTTAGTTTCAGATTCAATTCTCTTCGGAAGAACCAGTTTTATTTCTTGATTCAAGTCTTCATTCAAATCCTTTAGTACCCTTTTTTGGGTATAAATTGCTTCAAGCGAATCTAAAATAAACTCAGGACCATATACTCTAATTTTATCGGGTTTTAAACTCAATTTTCCCTTAAGTTTATAGCCAGCGAAATAGTTAAGGGTTACATGCGGAACAATACGTAAATTTTTGAAAGTATAGCGTGTGAAATTAAAACTCAACGTATCAGGTAATATCTCTAAAACTTTTAAATCGTTACCAATTTTCGACTGAAAATAATTTTTCACCGTATTCGTATAAAAATAATAATGGATGGAATCTCCTGGATTTTCGGGGATAAGATTCAAATTTTGAAAATTTAATTTAATTTTTTTACGAAAGAAACTAAAATTATGACGTAAAATATCATAACCCTTTGCTTGCACTTTTATGTCCAGTTTTTTTGGTAATTTATCTGGATTCTGAACCACAATAGTATCGTAAGTACCAGTAAATTCAATAGGCTGAGGCAAAGTAGTAATATACTGACTACCAAGAACTTGCAAAAACCATAAAAAAGCAGAGATAAGAAAAAAGAAGGAAAATATTACAATTCGTCGGTCTATCCTGATTTTCTTAAATTCACTATAATAAGCCTTAAAGACATAACATAATTTTCGATAGTATTTCTTTACCATAATTCGCATAAATACGGAATGACAAAAATAGTTTAATAATGGCAATATATTAAAAAAAAATAGCGATCTATTGATTTTACGCTAAAAAACACCTATATTGCTTTTTCATCCTAAATTAAATAAAATGAAGACAATATTCGTTATTTTAATGCTTGGGTTCATTTATTCGGGTTTGAATGCACAAACTCAAAAAATAAGTAAAATACCTGGCTCTGTTGAAGAATTCGTACAAATGCGTAATAAGATAGCCACAACTCCAGAGGGTGGTGCTGCTATGTTTCTGATAGGTATGAAACTATATACAAAAAATCCCGAGTTAGCAAAAAAATGTTTTGTTACCATTGTGGATAGAAATTTACTACGCAAAGGAAATACTTACAAAGGTTATCAATTATTGAACAGCGATTTAAGCCTGATAAAAAGTCAATTGGGCAACAATAAAAACCTACCCAATTCTTATATTAAAGGAGCAACACCAGACAAGCACTACAAAGCAAATTTACCTTACGAATACGAATTTTCTACTAATCCATACAGCGGAACAGTAGAATCTGGAAATATAAAATTGTTTGTAAAATGCTCGGGAGCAGCTTCGCCTCGCCCCATGACTATGAAAAAAAATAACAGAGGAATATGGAAAATCTCCAACTGGAGCAGCGTTTTAGTGGGTATTCAAAAGCCCCCCGTTGATGATGATTTATAAATTAACAATTTTTCCTTCACAATTAACAATTATTCTGCAACCTTTTGCACTTAAAATTCGTCAATTTAACAAGAAAATCACTTTGAATGGTGTGATTTTTGTGCAATTTTATTGAATTACATAAGAAAAAGAACTCAGAAATATGAAAGCTACGCCAAAAATTATTTTACTATTAATGTTTATCACATTTTTCGGTCAAGTTTCTTTAGCTCAAGAGCTGACAGATGAAATATTACAAAAACCGGAAAAATTAAATTGGTTCTTTATAACCATAAGCATGGAAAAAAATAAAGAAACCAAAATGAATGAATACAAATTACGTCCAAGTGGAGGATTCTATTCTGGCTCTACCGAAAAATTTAAGAAGGCACTCTGGGGAAACAGAACAAGCCTGCGTTTAGCGGTAGGTCCATACTGGGAAAAACAAACGGCTAAAAATGCTCAGAAAATTTACAGTCAGTTATCCAGAAGAAACCAAAACACTAATGTATTATTAGCAATTAAAGACGATCAAGTACATTGGTATTATTTAAAAGTAAAGAAGAAAAGAGCCGGTTATAAATTAGAGGCAACAGCAGCAAGGGTTGCGAGCGGAACTGTTCAGGAATTTTATGACGCACTTAACGAGGGCTTAGTTCAAGAAATGCTAGCCGTAGGACCTTTTAATGATTATACCGAAGCAGAAGATTCAAAAGCCTTATACAGAGCACAGGAAGATATTCGCTCAAGGCGATAATAGCTTAATATGATTGAGATATCGTAGTAATATAATTGATATTACGATTTCTCAATTTTATAACCATCTATAACCATCATATACTCATTTATAACTATCCTCTAACATCACCGAAGTCTTCCTTTTTATACTCAATCGCTCCTAAAATTTGTAAATATTTTCTGAGAACTTCTGGATGTTCTGAAATAAACAAAAATAAGCATACAAAATGCGATACCGGCACGGCATAATTAAAGCTCTTGCTGAAAAGTGTGGTTACGCAAGAGATTGAAGCGATACCCGCCGCAAACGAAGCCCTGCAAAACACGGCAAAAAAGAGTGTAGGAATGGAACTCTTTTTTTGTCGTAGTTTTGCGGGCTGAGACAAGGAGGAGTATAAACGAAAAGCCCACTCAGCGCCCCAACTAATTACGAATTATTAATTACAAATGCCGTTTTACAATTCGGATTCCTGATTCCCGACTTTCAAATTCCAATTTAATTTATATTCAAATTATATTGACAATTTGAAAAAAATGTTGTTTCTTGCAAGAGAATAACAAGATGAATCCCTATGAAAGTTTTTTTAGGCGGAACAGTGAATGGCTCGACATGGCGAGATGAAATTATTCCGCATTTAAAAGTTAATTACTTTAACCCAGTAGTTGATGATTGGAATGAGGAAGCCCGGCTAAAGGAAATATCAGAAAGAGAAAGTGCGGATTTCTCTCTTTATGTCATAACTCCATTGCTTGAGGGATTCTATTCCATTGCCGAAGTTAGCGATGATTCTTTTAAAAAGGCGGATAAAACCCTATTTTGTTATTTAGAAGAAGACCAAGGAAAACGTTTTTCTGCCGATCAATTAATAGCGCTTAATAAACTTGGGAAATTGATACTTTCCAATGGTGGGATCTGGAAAAAAAATCTGAATGAAGTAGTGAAATTTTTAAATTCCTCCACCGAAACGGTCAGTCTTACCAAAAAAGAAAGTTCAGAATTCAGGGATATTTTCATTTCCTACGGGCGTCGTCATAGTCTGGTTTTTGCCCGTAAATTGTTCTATCAGCTTAGCTCTCAAGGATACAAAGTATGGTTCGACATGAATGATATTCCTTTAGGCGTTGATTTTCAAGAACAAATAGATGAAGGGATAAAAAAAGCCGATAATTTTATTTTTATCATTTCGCCTCATTCAGTAAATTCAGTCTATTGCTATAAAGAAATAGAACTTGCAAAGAAATACAACAAAAGAATTATTCCTATATTGCATATAGAACCCGGCGATTTAGAATCTAAAATTCATCCTGAAATACGAAAACGAAATTGGATTTATGCCCGCCAGAAGCTTGATTTGGAAAAAAATCCGGAAGATTGGGAAGACATAGATGATATTAACTCGGCTATCAATAATTTAATTGAACTTGGAAAGCAACACAAGAAATATGTACATGCGCACACCATTTTACTTAACCAAGCCTTAAGTTGGGTACAAAACAAACGCAATACAAAATATCTACTCAGAGGCACACAACGCAAAAAAGCAATTAACTGGTTACTGACTAAACAATTTAAAGATAATCAAGGGAATTTACTTCAAGCACCCTGTGGCCCTATTGCCCTCCAAGCAGAATTTATAATTACGGCAAGAAAAAATTCGGAAAATAACATGACCGACTGCTTTTTGGCATATGCACGAGAAGATATCGAAGCTAAAGAGCTATTACGCAATAGTCTAAATCTTAGAGGAATTAGCTCGTGGAGTGACACCCATGATATACCCAGAGGAGCAAAATTTAAAGAGGCCATAGAACAAGGTATTGCGGGGGCAGACTGTTTACTATTTCTAATCTCCCCATATTCTGTAAATTCAAAAGATGCACTGCAAGAATTAGATATTGCCATCAGATATAAGAAAAGGCTTATTCCGCTACTTATAACAACCACAGAAGACAATGATCTTCCGATAAAAATAAGGAGTTTACAGTATATAGATTTTTTAAAAAGAACAGATACTTCCGAAATAGAACAAGAAAATACAGCCCAAAGGCAAGAAAAAAAACCATTCGAAACTTCACTCGACTTACTGGAAGCCCAAATGCTTCAGAACAAGTATTATTTTTATCTCCATAAATTATATTTATTCAGAGCGCTGCGTTGGATTAAATTCGGAAAACTAAACAGTATGCTCCTTAGTACAAAAGAACTGGAAAATGCATTAGCTTGGTCTAAATTAAGTAAAAATCAGCATTATAAGAGCAACAAATGGCAGGATGAGTATATAGAAAATAGTCAAATCATTTCCGGCACTCTGGATATAGAGATTTATATAGCTTTTGCAGAAGAAGATACAGATTTTACCCGTGAGATTAACGATAAATTACAAATATCCGGGAAAACAACTTATTTTAATGAGAACCAAACCTTTGATGAATCTAATTTTATCGAAGAAACTGAAAATCAAATCAATAAGAGTAATAATTTTGTTTTTATTCTAAGTAAATCTTTTTTTAGCGATAAAAAAAGTACAAAAACTTATGAAATAGCGAAAAAAAGAGGTATAAGAATGATTGCTGTCCAAATAGATTCAGCCGCTCAAGAAATAATCCTCTCGGAAAATATACAAAAAATTAATTTTGACTCCAAGGATATTGACAGTGTCTCAGCCGATTTGATTCGTATTCTCGAAACCGACAAAGAACACAATCGTTTACATAATTACTTTGCCCGTTCGGCAAAAATTTGGGAAAATCAGAACAAAAATAATGACTACCTACTACGAGGCCAGGAATTAGAAGAAGCCCAAAACTGGCTAAAAAAAGCCGAAGAAGAAGAGAAAACACCTAAACCCACTTCTCTACATCACGAGTATATCAATAGAAGTAGTGAATATCAGGCCGCCTTGTTACAAAAAGAAAAGCAACAGAAACGAGTTAAACTTTTGCTTATTTTTTCTCTTATTTTAGGAGCATTTGCTACTATTTTTGGCTTTTTTGCTTATCAACAATCACAAAAAGCTAAGAGACAAACCATACTTGCTAAGAATGAGAGTATAAAGGCCAAAAAAATGGAATTATTAGCCCGCTCACAAGCCGATTCGGCTCAACACCAACGCAAATTAGCTGAGATTCAAAAACATATAGCCGAAGAACAAAAAAAAGAAGCCTTACAACAAAAGCAAGAAGCCATCTTTGCCCGTAGATTAGCTGATTCGTCCAGATTTAAAGCAGATATACAACGTCAGCGCGCCCTATTTCTTGCAGCACAAGCCAAGCGCAATGAATATTACGCCAACGAAGAAAAAGAAAAGGCGCAGGCTGCCGAAGAAAAGGCACAATATTATTTGTATGCTTTTAATGCAAAGAACTTTGCTAATGAGGCTTTATCTACGAAAAATAAAAGATTAAAAATATTTCTATCAACCACAGCTCTTGAACTCAATTATGTAGCCGACAGTTTATCGCAAAAATATGGACTGCAACATCCCTATATGCCTATTCTACTTCATTGCATGCAAAACACCTATTCGGAACTCTATGATACCCATTTAACAGAGCGCTCTGCAAAAGCCATCCTAACTACCGACAGCTTAATTTACACAGCTACGACCGCAGGCAGACTGGATATTTTAAAACTAAAAATTAAAAAGGAAAACGTAGAATTTGATTCCATACAAAGTTTATACACACACACTAATGATTTGATTTATTCGATAATACAAGTAAACAAAGAAGTTTGGCTAAATACATCCGGCGGCGAAATTTTTAAAATGGTCAATGGCAAACTATTAAACTCCACTTCCTATTTTCCTAATGGTGTAAGTAAAATCACCAAGCTTCCGACAGCCGGATTAATACAAACCACGGATAATCTGGGTAATTCTACGATTATTGATACCAAACGACTCGGCAACCGGTCTATTTTCGGAAGACGCTTTCTCGAAGGAAAAAATCTGGAATTAAAAATTCTAAAGCGCTTTAATAATACTTATGACTGGAATAGCTCCAATTTTCAGCCAAATATAATAGCCTATAATGAAAATCCAAAGTTATTATTTATAAATTCGGGTAGAGGCGATATCCTCTATGTAGATAAAAAGGAGGTAATTAAATTTCCGCAAAAACATGGCGGAATGATTTCATGTATTGCCATAAGTCACAATCATAAGTGGTTAGCAAGCGGTTCGTTTGATGGGACTATTTTGATATGGAATATCAATAATTTAAATCCTCAAAAAATACAAAAATTAATTCCCATTCTCATATCAGATGTAAACACAAAATATATTAACAGTCTGAGTTTTTCCCCCGATGATAATTTCATATTATATTCGAATAATGAAGCTATCGAATATTTACCCATTGATAAAAAATTTTTATATTTAAAACTTAAAAAAGAAAAATTAGACAAAAAGCAAAACCTTAAATGGTGGTATTACTATAGACGAGGCGATATTCAGCGTAAAACTAAATTCATTTTCTGAACTTTTTTATGACAGAATGGAAAATCCGTATTCAAAGAGATTTAATAATCAATAATTTATGACTTTTTAAACGATGATTAAAAGCAAAGCACATAATAAACCCATTCGCTATTTATTTTTTTTCGGGCTTATTCTATTTAGTTTCATAAATGTATATTCACAAAAACTCACTACGCTAAATTTTTTAGACAGTGCAAAAGCGAGTTATAAAACAGGACAATTAAACATAGCCAAAGATTTTTTAGACACTGCCGTTCAGATTAGAAGTTCGAAACAAATCAAAAGTGATATTTTTTTGTATAAAGCCCGGATTTTTGCCCAGAAAAAAAATGCTATTCTATCTAAATATTATACTCAAAAGATGCTAGTATTAAGTCCTTTCATCCATTTAGAAAGCGATGAATTCCCTGAAATAAGACAAACAGCAGAGCAATCTTTGATTAGCCCAAGACTAAGTTTTGAATTAATTACCGGACTTAATTTTGCCATGATAAAGACCCATTTTGGAATAAATAGTATCACCAAAGAAAATACTTTATTTATCCGCTCGAATAAAGCGAGCAATCCCACTACCATTTATGGACTAATAGCTAACTTTTACGTACGGCCTAAAATCTTTTTCTCAACCGGAATAGAGCGTTTTGCCCTTAATTTTATTCGGAAAAATTATATTCAGGGAATTAGTAGTAGCATGATGAACCTCTCTATGAATTATTTGCAGAATTTATTGCTGATAAATTATGATTTTTCGTCTAATCATTTTTATAATCACATAAATAAATTTAATATGAATATAGGTGTCGGGATCTACTACTCTGTTTTACTGAGTAGTTATGCTTCATCCATCCAAGAGCAAAATGCTTCGGGGAAAATAGATACCTATAACTATTTTGAACATTTTACCCCCGGTCTAACTACCCAATTATCATTTTCTTACCGTATTATTCCTCAGGCAATTTTGAGTTTCAAAACCGAGTTAAATCACGATCTACAACAGATTACCGCTTCAAATATATTTTTTTATGGTCAAGGAGATGAACTTATATTTGATTACTACCAAAATATGGATGCAATAAGCCTAAATTATCTAAAATTTGAGCTCAGTTTTTCCTATTTTCTTAAATACAAAATTTTCAATAATATAGTAAAGAAACAAGCCAAACAAACACTGAATAAATTAAAATAATATAGAGTGTATGGACACCACAATTTAAGTAAAAAATGAAAAGCGGCAACCTCGTGGTATGGGCGATTGCTCACCTACGAGCATCAGCAAAAAGTGAAACAAAAATTGTAGAAAAATTTTCACTATATGCACTCAAAATATCTATTTAACCCCAAAAATTCATGTCTTCTAATGTGTTGTATATGTGGTTAATCTTAAAATATAAACGAATGAAAAACAAACAATATCATACTCAGAAAAGCTTATTTACTTTCTTTTTTATAATCGGATTATTCGCTCTATTCTCCTGCGAGCAGAAAAAGGCGAACTTTGCTCCCATCACTTATTATAAAAACATCACTCCCGGAGTTAATCAGGCTTTTGCGGTACAAGCATTAGGCTCAAATACTTTTTCATTATTAGGTATTGAGCAAAAAACAAAATACGATTTCGGTACCTTAAAACAAAAACGGATTAAATTTATTTCTCAAGACTCTGTTTCGTACGATAATGTATTTGTACCAGCCGACAAAATAGCGTTTCCTTCTAATTTACAAATTAATAAAGATAATAGTTCAGTTTTTTTGGCACTGCGAAGCGATAAAAAAATAGTAGTCTATCATTTTGATAAAGACGGAAAATATACGGTCGAACATATACTGGCCGGGTTTGATAATCAAGTTCCCCTATCCGTAATAGACTACGATGCGGGCTACTTATTACTAACCAATGACACTCTTGATAAAACATTGAATACCAAAATATTTCTCATAAAAGCAAGTACTGATTTTCAACAACTCTCCATTTTAGATTCATTTTCATACAATGCAGAGCCATTTAGTACAATAGAGAGTAAAAACTTATTCAGCACCTATTATTTTTATGGCTTGCTAAAAGATTATTGCTTTCTTATTAAAAATGGATCAAGCCTTTATCTAAATTTTCCCTATCAACCAGACAACAATAGCCCTCTGTCTTTTAGCTTACTCCTTTTTAATTCGCTAACAGAAAAAATAAATAAGTCATACCCTATATTTTATAGGCCAAATATTTTTGTTCGAAAAGCAAATTTCCTAAACGCCACTATCGTTTTCCCTATTTCTTACAACATAATAAATCAAAGCTCTCAAATTCAGGAATATGATTTGGATGCTAAAAAAATAATCAGAACCATTAGTTTGAATGAAATAAATGCCCAAAAAAATATTATTTTTGTTAAGAATCAAACTTCAAGCGAACAAACAAAAATAATTCTGGGTACTTCTTACGATAACCAGATACGGGTTTTCTCCGGCGAAAATAGCCAAATCGACTTTTCTTTTGGAAGCAGATACGAAGCTGAGATTACCGATGCTTTTTGGATTAATGACACTGATCCACAACTACTGATTTTTGGCAATACAATGCTATATAATCAAATAGATGCTAATTTCATTCTTATTTTGCCAAAAACAAGTATCGTTCCTTAGTTTCTTTTCACTAAAAGGTAAAAATAGGCATTACCCGCTTCAGACAACATAAAACTAACCTGATCTTCATGTTCCCAGCCTTTTGTGTAGAAATAATCCAAAACTTCAACTATATTTCTAAACTTTAAAACTTCATTTTTTTCATTTGTTAATTTCGTGTACTTGTTATTCACCAACACGGCAACAGAAACTTTTTTAGTAAAAAATTTATCTATAAATGAACACTACATTCTCCAAAATCCACAAAAAGACTATAATCAACTGTGAAAAAATATAAAAGAATCAATATCCTGATTCAAAATCAGTACAGCTTACAAATAGTAAAACAGAATTCGGAATTAGTCATTTCTAATTATTAATTTATACCGATACGGTATCACATTTTGCGTGCTAGACTTTGCTCATTCCAGAACATCAATAAATTGTAAAGAAACATTTACAAATTTCAAAAGTGGATTAGTTAAAAGGCAGTTTCCGATTTATATGCTTTATTATTCATTCTCTTTTCTCAAAAATAAAAGAAGTATTATAATAGCCCTCTGAACTAGTTGAATTTTCCACTGCCTCCACATATTTCCAGCCCTGTTTGTATAAATAATTAAAAAAATCACTCCTTGATTTAAAAGAAAGTGTTTTTTTTAGTGAATCGGTAAAAACTTGTGTTGAAGAAATACCAACTGATGAATTCGCCTTTAAATAAGCTCCCTTTAAAAAAATATTATTATAGTACGATACTTCAATATAATGCCTATCGGAAACATCAAATTTTGCCCCATTTATATAAATCTGAGAAAAAATTGAACTACTAATAAATAACAAAATACTTGTAAAAATAATTCTTTTCATTGTTTGGCTTTTAAAAATTACTTAAATTTACAAAATACATTAGATTTCACAAAATGAATAAAATTTTTTCACTACTTTTTTTGTTTGTGGTCTTCAATACTTCCGCCCAAAACCTAAAAAAAGCCTTTAAAAGTTTTGATAAAGGAGATTACAAAACAGCCTACCAGTTATCAAGTTCTATAAAATCAACTGATAAATCAAAAATCCCAGCCGATTACCTTAAATTCCGAAGCGCGCTGAAATTAAACAAAAAAACACAGCAACAATTCATCTTATACCTATCCAAAAAATTAGATACAAAATTTCTTTTGGCCGATGAAAATGACCTCCGAGAATGGAATAAAAAATTTGGCTGTGATACAGAAATTTATAAAAAAGAGAAGTCCGATTTTTTATCTGCCTTGAGTCGACAAATTTTGAACGAGAAAGATACCGAACTAGCCGATATATATATTAAAAGTTATCCTCAAAACAAAAACGCAAATAAAATATCTTATATGCGGGACAGTTTGACCTATTTGCAGCTCATTAAAAGCAAAACTTTTGAGAATTATGCCGAATTTATGGAAAAATATCCCAATTCCTCTTTTCACAAACGAGCTAAAGCAACCTACGATTCAGCATGGTGGGCTATATACCATCAATTTCAAAAAGAAGGCGATTTAGAAAGTTTAGAACTTTTTCGCCAAAAATTTGTACGTTTCCCTTTTATCGATACCTTAAAAAAAGATATGCTGTGGGCAGAAAAAGCCAAAGAGCTACGTTTACAAAAACCCTATAATCCTGAGTTCTATACCGATTATGTAAACTATTTAAAAACAGCTAAAACAGACTTACGGATAGTAGTGCTACAAAAATTAATGGAGCCGGCACTCCGGCAGAAGCATTATCTCAGTGCTTTCGACACCTTGGCACACTATGTTAATTATCTGAAAGATATGCCTGAATTGATGGAAACAGCCCGCGTAATAAAGCATTTTCCGCAGGATGTAAAAATTCAAAAATTAAGCACGCTAATCAACACCAAAAAGAATGAATATAGTCCCGTAATTTCTGCCGATGGACAAACGCTGTATTTCTGCTCATTAGGACGACTGGAAAACCTCGGCGGCGAAGACATCTTATATTCAAAAATGCACCACGGGAAATGGCAACAAGTAAAACGTTTGCAAGGGATTAACACCACTTATGGCAACGAAGCACCCGAAAGTGTCTCAGCCGATGAAAGCACCATTATACTGTTTTCCGGCAATAATGGAGGTGATTTGGTCTATTCACAAAGGGGTAAAAATGGCTGGAATACGCCCAAAGAAATCCCCAAAATTTCCAGTTCCTATTTCGAGGGTGAGGCCTCCCTCGCTGCCGATGGGTCTGTGCTGGTTTTCTCTTCTGACCGATTAGAAAATAAGGGTCTGTTTCACAAACGAAACCGGCTGTTTCATGGTAATTTGTGGGGAAATACCGATTTATATCTTGCCCTAAAATCTGTGAACGGAAAATGGGACTCTATCATCCACTTAAACAGCACTATAAATACGCCTTACGCCGAACTTAGCCCCTTTTTGCATCCCGACATGAAAACGCTCTATTTCAGCAGCAACGGACATGGTGGCTTGGGCGGATTGGAAGTATTTAAAAGTACGCGCCTCTACGATACTTCGTGGGTTTATTGGTCTCAACCGGTTAGCCTTGGCAAAGAAATAAACACCATTGGCGATGATTGGGGATTTAAAATCACTACCGATGGTAAGCTCGCCTATTTTGCCCGCCGCGAAAACGGAAATTTTGATATTTATACTGCAACTTTGCCCAAACACGTAAAACCCAATCCGGTAGTTTTGATCAGCGGACGACTACCTATTCCGGTAGATTTTAATGGCAAAACAAAAATTTACTGGACAGATAAAAATCGAAATAAAATAGGTGAATTTGTGCCTCAACAAGTAGATTTTAAATTTTATATTCCTGCTGGTAAATATACTTTCTATTTAGATACACCCGATTATTTTGTACCGGCAATTGATACTTCTATACAAAAAAATAAAATTCAAAAGATTTATTTTAAGCCTGTTCCCATATCCACAACAGAAAAATTCATACTCAAACATATTTATTTTTCTTTCAATAAAGCCGGACTTCTGCCCGCTTCCTTTCCTGAATTAGAGCATTTACTCCACTTTTTGGAGCAAAATCCAGGCATAAAAATTGAAATTGACGGCCACACTGATGCTGTTGGCGATAAAAATTTCAATCTCAAACTTTCGGAGAAGCGCGCCAAAGCAGTCCAAAATTATCTTATAAAAAAAGGAATATCGGATACAAGACTTTCGTATAAAGGATATGGTGAAACGCAATTATTGATTCACTCTGAAAAACCACAGGCAAAAAACCGAAGAGTAGAATTTATAATCAAAAAAAAATAGAAAAACATAGCTATAAGCGCAATCGTTTTAAATATGAATTAGCCTATAATTCCTCTATTTACTATCAAAAAATAATTTTTTATTCAAATTTCAATTCCTATTTTTGAAAGAATTGAACTTAAAATAATTTATTATATGAAAACGATTTATACCTTTCTTAGTCTTTTTTTGTTGATACATACAGGAATTAAAGCACAGCTTATTACTACCACACCACAATTCCCGATGGAAACAGACAGCGTTTATGTATATTTTAATGCCACACAAGGCAGCAAAGGATTGATGGATTACAGCGGTGACATTTATGCACATACAGGCGTAATAACAGACAAAAGTACTGCTTCTTCCGACTGGAAATACGTAAAAACAGCATGGGGTGAAAATACCGCCGACACAAAGTTAGAAAAAATATCAGCCAATTATTATAAATTTAAAATTTCACCGGATATAAAATCATACTATGGAGTACCTGATGGCGAAAAAATCCTAAAATTAGCCTTTGTTTTCAGAAGCGATGATGCTACAAAAACAGGAAAAACCGAAACCGGTGGCGATATCTTCTATGAAGTATATGAAAAAGGCTTGAGTATAGCCATTAGTTCGCCCAATAGCACACAGGAAGTATATTCGCTTAATGATACGGTAAAAATCTCTGTTGCCTCTGCTTACGCTGATTCAATACAGGTTTTACTAGATGATTCCTTATTATATCATGGCGTAAATAGTACATTTTCACAAAATCATACGACAGACAAAGGCGGAAGTCATAATATAGTAGCTAAGGCTTTTGATGCCACAGGAATGCTAAGCGATACAGCCACATTCTATACCATGAATAAAATTACCATTCAGAATCTGCCTTCCGGAATGCACAAAGGCATAAACATTGTTGGAGACTCTTCTGTAACTCTTGTTTTGTGGGCTCCTTATAAAAATTATGTGTTTGCACTAGGCGATTTCAACAATTGGCAACTGAGCGACAGTAGTCTGATGAAACGCGCCAACGATGGAGACAGTTACTGGATTACCATAAATCATTTGGACCCAAACAAAGAGTATATATATCAGTTTTTTGTAGATGGCAACATTCATATTGCCGACCCATACACCGAAAAAGTCAGCGATCCTTGGAATGATAAATACATTCCAGACACTACTTACCCCAATTTAATTGTCTATCCCGAAGGCAAAGCACAAGGAATAGCCTCTGTATTACAAATAAAACAGCCAAAATATACATGGCAAACAACGAATTACACTGCTCCTAAGTCTAAAGATTTAATTATCTATGAGCTACATATACGCGATTTTACTAAAGACGGAAATTTTCAAGCGGTTACGGCTAAATTAGATTATTTAGAAAATCTTGGGATTAATGCCATTGAACTCATGCCCGTTTCCGAATTCGAAGGCAACGACAGTTGGGGCTACAATCCTTCGTTTTATTTTGCGCTAGACAAAGCTTATGGTACAAAAAACGATTACAAAAACTTTGTGGATGAATGTCATAAACGGGGAATAGCCGTGATTCAGGATGTAGTTTATAACCATTCTTTCAGTCAAAGTCCTCTGGTTCAGTTATATTGGGACGGCACAAAAGTTTTACCTTCAAATCCTTGGTATAATGTTAATTCACCTAATTCAGCTTATAGTTGGGGTTTTGATTTTAATCACCAAAGTTTGGCTACCCGCGAGTTTATCGACAGCTCCTTAGTTTATTGGCTATCAGAGTATAAAATAGATGGTTATCGTTTCGATTTTGCCAAAGGATTTACCAATACTCCGGGCGATGGCGGTGCTTATGATGCCTCGCGTATCGCCATATTAGAGCAATACAATAATGTGGTTAAACGCACAAATCCAAATGCTTACACTATTTTAGAACTTTTTGCCGATAATACCGAAGAAAAAGAACTATCGGGAAAAGGACTAATGATTTGGGGAAATTCAAATTATAACTATCTAGAAGCAGCCATGGGCTGGACAGAGAGCGACAAATCTGATTTGTCGTGGATCTCGTACGAAAAACGAGGCTGGGCAGAGCCTAATTTGGTAGGCTATTTTGAGAGCCACGATGAGGAACGTTTGATGTATAAAGTTTTAAATTATGGAAATGGCAACTTAAAGGATAATCTTTTTGCAGCGCTTCCTCGTGCCGAATTGGCTGCCGTTTTTATGCTCACCGTTCCTGGCCCCAAAATGATATGGCAGTTTGGCGAATTAGGCTACGATTACAGCATCGACTATAACGACAGAGTAGGACGTAAACCTGTGCGTTGGGATTATTTTGACGACAATTCGCGCAAACGCGTTTATCAGGTTTATACCTCCTTAAACCATTTACGCAAATATTATCCGGCTTTTGCCACCCAAAATTACACAATGGATGTATCCGGCAAAGCAAAACTAATCTATCTGCACGGAGATAGTATGGAAGTAGTGGTTGCCGGTAATTTTGATGTGAATGCAATGACTATGAATGCAAAATTTGCACATACCGGAACATGGTACGAATATTTTAGCGGTGATTCGATAGAAATTTTATCCGAAAGTAAAAATTTAGATTTTAAAGCTAGTGAATACCGAATTTATACTGATAAAAAAATAGCTAAGCCGGAAATAAATGCAGGAATACAACAACCAATTAGCCAAATACTCAGCATGTATCCGAATCCAACACAAAATTACATCTATTTAGAGATGAAAAAAATAGGTAAATTTCAATTAAGTTTAATCAGCATAAACGGAAAGAGTTATCCGGTAAAATTCAGTTTATCCGGTAAACAGGTGAAAATAAAAACGCAGAATCTAAAATCAGGAATTTATATTCTTCAAATTTCAACTGCCGAAGCTCAGGAATCTAAATTATTCATCAAAAAATAGGGATTAATAAGTCATAGTATGATTTCGCATTCATACTATGACTTTACTTAATACTAATAGGCGAGATTTCACTTTTTTTTCGTATTTTTTTTCACAACTTCCTTATTAAGTATTCAGTAAGTATTATTTATATTTTAGAAACAAACTATTCTTTACCGACAAACAACATTCAGCATCCACCATTATTTACCTATACCTTATATATTCGAGTTATCTTTTTTTGCTATCAAGTATTTATTAATTATTCTGATAAAAGTTTTTTCGCATATGGGTTTTGAAATAAAATCATCACTACCTGCCGAAATTGCTTGTTCTCTCTCCCTCCTGTCGAATAGGCTGTTTGGACAACTATTGGCAAATTTGGGCGAAATTCCTTGATTAACTTTGTTGCTTCAAAACCATTCATTATCGGCATTTTCAAATCCATTAAAACGAAGTCAATTTCTGTATTTTTTTTGCACATATCAAGAGCTTCTTTTTCTTGTTTTGCCTGTAAAGTTTTCAAATTAAGGCCAAGATCTTCGAGTAATGTCCCCTGATACAAATAATTTACTTCTTCGTCCTCAACGATAAGAATGATGTATATATCCTCTTTTGGTGATATTTTTTTAGGTATTGAATTACCATTTTCAATTTTAGAATTTACAGGTTTATAAGGAATTGTAACAAAAAATGTAGAACCCTTTCCTTTTTCTAACTGAAGCATAATTTTGCTACCAAGTAGCTCTGCGTTTTCTTTGGCTATTGACAGTCCTAATCCAAGTCCTCCAACATTTCGTTCTAAACTTTTTTCTTCCTGCAAAAATCGTTCAAATATTATTTTTTGACTTTCTTGTTTTATTCCAATTCCTGTGTCTTTTACGTAAATTTCCAACAAAGAAGGCTTAATTAATAATTTTACATAAAATTGGTCTAACCAATTCATTAACTAATTGTAAATAAGTTGTTTGTTTTCTATAATTAAATAAAACTATCCGTCCGACCGTTTTTTGTCTTAATGCAGAATTGATAATTTTGTTTTTCGTAGAAACTAGTTATTCTCAAGCACTATCAAAATAGCGAAAATGATTTTTTATTTCATTTTCATTCGAAATATCACAAAAATATGCATAGCTAACATGATACAGATTCGGCATAAGAATTTTTCAGGCCTAAATTTTTTCATATTTGCATATTTTTTGTAATTTGCAAGAAAGAAAATTAGTTCTTATATTAAACTAAAGATAAAGATGCTAAAAAAGCTTAATATATCATGAAAAAAAAATTCCTTCTTATTTCTTTAATCGCCATACTGGGAGTATTTAATAGGGTATATGCCCAAAATAACAGTATAAAATTTGAACATTTATCTATAGAGCAAGGTCTTTCGCAAAGCACAGTAAATACAATTTTACAAGACAGTCAGGGCTTTATGTGGTTTGGCACCATCGATGGATTAAATAAATTTGATGGATATAGTGTAAGTGTTTACCATCACCAACCGGATAATCCGTATTCTATCGCCGGAAACTCTATAAACATTCTTTTTGAAGACAGCAAAGGTTTAATCTGGATTGGAACTCAAAATCGGGGTATTTCGATTTATAACCGCACAAAAGATAAATTTTATAACGTAAGTTATCTGCGTTCCCGAAATGTTTCCCCACTGATGTTGAACGTAAAATCCATTACCGAGGATGCGGAAAAAAACATCTGGATAGGTACTCAAAAGGGGCTATTTTTCCTGAATAGAGGAACAAAGATGGTACTCGAATTTCATCCCAATCCTGCCAATAAAAGTAGTATTTCGAGCGAGCAAATCCACAAGATATTCAATTGGAAATCAGAAATATGGGTAGCAACGAACAAAGGACTTAGCCACTTTAATAAAAAAAACGGCAATTTTAAAAATTTCACGCTTACGAAAGACAGCAAGTCTAATGAAATAAAAGATGTTGTTACCGACTCTGACAATAAACTATGGATAACTACAAATACCGGACTTTTTCATGTTAAATTATTAAACAATAAATTGGACATTATTGAGCATCTTGTGGTCAATACAAAAATAAAAAATTCGCTGAGGAGCAATAACTTAAGCTCTATCTTAATAGACAAAGAGAATTTGCTGTGGGTGGGGACAGAAAACAGAGGCCTCAGCCTATACAACCCTAAAACAAAAAAATATATAAGTTACACTCACGACCCAACCTTTGCTTTCAGCCTGAGTGTGGACAATGTAAAATCACTCTATCAAGACAAAACAGGCGTACTTTGGATAGGAACTTCTTTAGGAGGAATCAATAAATGGAATAAAACGACTCAGGGAATGGATGTTTTCCGGCATAATCCTTATGATTCTAATTCTCTATCCACGAGTCAGATTCGTTCTATTTATCAGGATGCACAAGGGGTTTTTTGGATTGGAACAGTGGATGGCGGATTAAATCGGTGGAACGAGAATAATAATACTTTTACCCATTTTAAGCATAAGTTCGGAAAAGATAATTCACTATCGTACAATCATGTAAGAGCAATATTTGAAGATAGCCGTGGCAATTTTTGGATTGGTACAGATGGCGGTGGATTAGATTTGATGAACAGAAAAAAAGGAACTTTTAAACATTTCATACATGAAGCAAATAATCCGAAATCTATCAGTAACGATAAAATTTATAAAATTTTTGAAGACAGGCAAAAACAACTCTGGATAGCCACATTTGGCGGAGGAATAAATCGCTTTAATTATGAAAATCAAACTTTTACTTCCTTTCAACATATTGCGAATAAACCGCAATCATTGAGTAGTAGCTATGTAACGTGTATCATGCAGAATAAAAACGGGAATTATTTAATTGGAACTTATGGAGGCGGTATCGATCTTTGGGATGGAAAGTCCGAAGAATTCAAGCATTTCGAAAACAATGAAGACAATCCAGCTTCTATTGGTGAAGACCGGATTTACTCTATCTTCCAGGATTCAAAAGGCCGAATTTGGATAGGTACGAAAGGGGCAGGTTTGAATAGATTCAACCCCAATGATGAAAGTTTTACAAAATTTACAGAAAAAGATGGTCTCGCAAATAACGTGATAATGGGGATAATTGAAGATGCGCAAGGATACTTATGGTTGAGTACCAATGGCGGACTCTGCAAATTCAACCCCAAAAATGGCACAACACGCAATTATGATGTAAATGACGGCCTTCAAAGTAATGAATTTCTGGTAGGCTCCTACTTTAAAGCCCATGATGGCAAATTACTTTTTGGTGGCGTTAACGGCTTGAATGCTTTTTATGCCAAAGACATAAAGGATAATCCCAATATCCCCGATGTACTGATTACCCGTTTTCAGGTTTTCAACACAGACTATGAATTGGATTCTAGCATTGCTGTTAAAAAAAGAATCGATCTAAAATGGTATCAAAACTTTGTTTCATTTGATTTTGTGGCGCTGAATTATATTTTTTCAGAAAAAAATCAATATTCTTATCGACTAATTGGTTATGATAAAGGCTGGAATAAAGTAAAATACCGCAGATTTGCCAATTATACAAATCTTCCCCCCGGAAACTACACTTTTCAGGTTATTGGCTCTAATAATGATGGTATTTGGAATAAAACCGGACAGAAAATACAATTGAATATCCACCCGGCGTGGTGGCAAACAAAGATTGCCCAATACAGCGGAATTATTCTACTCATTCTTTTGGTTTATTTCTTTGTTAGAGCACGGATAAAAAGAATCGAACGACAAAAAATAATCCTTGAAAAATTAGTAAAAGAACGTACGGCCGAAGTCGTAAAACAAAAAGAAGAAATTCAGGAACATCTGACAGAAATCGAAATACAAAGAGACGAAATAGCCTTGCAGCAAAAAGAAATCACCGATAGTATTAAATATGCCAAACGAATTCAAAAAGCTGCATTACCAGGCGAGAACTTTTCCAATGGGACACTTGCCGACTCTTTTGTGCTTTTTAAACCCAAAGACATTGTTAGTGGTGATTTTTACTGGATAGGCCATGCCAAAAATAAAATGATTGTTGTAGCTGCCGACTGTACTGGTCATGGCGTTCCAGGAGCTTTTATGAGTATGTTAGGAATAAGTTTTTTAAACAAAATTGTAAACGAAAAAGAAATCCACAAGCCTCACGAAATTCTTAATGCATTAAGAGATAATGTAATAAAAGCGCTACATCAATCACACAAAGAAGAAGAAGACCAATCTAAGGATGGTATGGACATATCGCTTTGTACCATAGATATAGAAAATAATATTTTAGAATATTCAGGAGCCAATAATCCACTTTATGTATTCCGTGAGGGAGAGGATTTAATCTATAAGCCAGACAAAATGCCCATTGCTATATTCGATATTATGGATTCCTTTAGCACAACTACTATTGAGATGAAAAAAGGGGATGTTTTTTACCTCTTTTCCGATGGTTATGCCGACCAATTTGGAGGGCCAAAAGCCAAAAAGTTGAAATACAAACCTTTCAGACTTAAACTAAAGGAAATTCATCAGAAACCAATGATAGAACAACATCAGATTCTTGATGATTTCTTTGAGGAATGGAAAGGAGAATTAGACCAAATTGACGATGTACTAGTCATGGGATTTAGGATTTAGGAATCAGAAATTGGGATTCAGGATTGTAGAACCGCATTAGTAATTCGTCATTAGTAATTTGTGAATTTTACGGTATTTTCTATAAGGTTTGTTACTATTTGTTGCAATCGGATTTCGTCAGTAATAATAAAATCGTTTCCAATTGACTGTCGGCACGTTGGAAAGATTATCCGGCAGACTTTTCAACGTGCCAATAGGCACTTGGAAACGTCATAAGTTCAAAGCTTTCCAACAGTAAAAAAGGATACCTCCAATATATTACACCCTCAAATCATAATAAATCGGCGTTCTAAATTTCTGGTTCTTTCCGATTACAATAAATTACTGGCCAAATCTGCCAAGTCGCTTCTCTCGCCTTTCATTAAATTAATATGAGCAAATATTTTTTGACCTTGCATTCTGTCGCTTAAATAAGATAAACCATTGGATTTTGCATCCAAATAAGGCGAATCTATCTGGTAAATATCTCCGGTAAAGACTAATTTCACGTCTTCGCCAGCTCTTGTAATAATGGTTTTTACTTCGTGTGGCGTAAGATTCTGCGCCTCATCAACAATGAAAAACACCTTTGTCAAACTCCGACCGCGAATATAAGCCAGCGGGGTAATTAGTAATTTTTCTTCCTTCTGCATATCTTCAATACGCTGATAATCTTTACTTTGCGAACTAAACTGATTTTTTATTACCGAAAGGTTGTCAAAAAGCGGTTGCATGAAAGGGTTTATTTTTTCTTTAGCTGTACCGGGCAAATACCCCATATCTTTATCGGATAAGGCCACCAAAGGACGCGCAAGAAATATCTGATTGAAAATATGCCGCTGCTGAAGTGCCGCTGCCAAAGCCAGAAGAGTTTTTCCGGTACCGGCTTTTCCGGTTAAAGCCACTAACTTCACATCCGGATTAAGAAGCGCGTGCATAGCAAATGCCTGCTCGGAATTTTTGGGTTTGATTCCATAAGCCGGAACTTTATCCACCTTTTCCAAACGTTTTTCAAAGGGGTTATTATAAAGTAAGATGCTTGAATTTCCATCTTTTAAAACAAAATATTCGTTTACATTAGGCTGATAGAATTCTTCTAATTCCGAGACACTTACTCCGGTTTTAGATTGATACATTTTATTGATTAACTCACTTTTCTCTATGTGTACTTCATGCACATTCTTATAGAGTTTTTCAATATCTTTCACTTTACCGGTTTCATAATCCTCTGCCAAAACACCAATAGCTTTGGCTTTCATGCGGAGATTAATATCCTGAGAAATCAAAATTACTTTCCGGTCGTGATATTTATAATGTAAGAACTCAGCAACGGCTAATATCCGATGATCCGGCATATCTTCGGCAAAAGATTCCTGCATGATTTCACTAAATTTCTTACCTGTTTCGATAAATAACTTTCCCTTGCCGACACCTAAAGAAACACCTTGATTAAACAGTTCTTTCCCTGCTACTTTATCTAATTCGCGCATAAACGAACGGGCATTAAAATTTACCGTATCATTTCCTTTTTTAAATTTATCCAATTCTTCTAAGACCGTGATAGGGATAACTACATCATTATCATCAAAATTATGGATTGAATGGTAATCATGAAGAATTACATTGGTATCCAACACGAAGATTTTTGTTTCTTTTCCCATAATAACTATTTTTGTTTTTTTAAAAATACGCTTTTTTTGATTAATAAACAAAGTTGAAAAATAAAAAAATGTATTTTTTTTGGGAAAATTTTCACTAAAATGTACTAAGTAATTGTAAATTGTAAATTGTAAATTTTGCTCTCACCTTATAATCATTAGATTACGAATAATAGAAGGGTCGATTTAATAGGTCTCACTACTTAAAATGACTTATCTGGCTCAATATAATTGTTAATTGTAAATGGTTAAAGCTTACAGAATACCGTTAAATAAATGTGGTTTTTCTTAAAATATAAAAATATGAATGAAAATACAGAATATAAAAAAATCTTAGAATGGTTGTTTTCACAACTACCGATGTATCAAAGACAAGGAAAAGCAGCTTATAAAGCAAATTTAAAAAACACCTTGGCTTTAGATGAGCATTTCGGCCATCCACATCAGCAGTTTAAAAGCATTCACGTGGCCGGAACAAACGGTAAAGGCTCTGTTTCGCATATGCTGGCATCAGTTTTACAAGCAGCCGGCTATAAAGTAGGCTTGTACACTTCGCCGCATCTAATCGATTTCCGAGAACGTATAAAAGTGAATGGCAAAATGATAGAAAAATCCTTTGTGCTTAATTTTATCCAACAAAATCATGCTATTTTTGAAAAATTAAAGCCATCCTTCTTTGAGATGACTGTAGCTATGGCTTTTAGTTATTTTGCCGATAAAAAAATAAATATTGCAGTAGTGGAAGTAGGTCTGGGAGGCCGTCTGGATTCGACAAATATCATTAGTCCCGAACTCACCATCATCACAAACATAGGCTTTGACCATACGCAGTTTTTGGGACATACTCTAACAGATATTGCGGGAGAAAAGGCAGGAATTATCAAACAGAATACACCTATAATTATAGGAGAAAAACACTCCGAAACAAAGGACGTTTTCATCGAAAAAGCCCTTGACAAACTAGCGCCTTTATTTTTTGCCGAAGATATTTATCATTTCGACTATGCGCTACAAACTACCGAAGAACATCAACAAATACATCTGTCGCGATTTGGGAATGCCCTCTCTACACCAATTGATTTAGATTTATTGGGGCATTATCAGCATAAAAATATTTTAAGCGTACTAACGACACTCGAAATTCTCAGAAAAAATCTAATTATATCCGATGTAGCCATGGCTAAAGGATTGTCTAAGGTACAAAAAATAAGCGGATTAGTGGGGCGTTGGCAAATCATTAGCAGAAATCCATTAACTATTTGTGATACAGGGCATAACGAAGACGGGATTAAGCAAGTTGTAGAACAAATTTATAAATATCCCTTTAAGAAATTACATTTTATATATGGTGCGGTAAACGATAAAAATATAGATAAAATTTTGTCTCTTTTGCCCAAAGAAGCCGAATATTATTTCACACAAGCGAGTATTCTGAGGGCTTTAGAGGTTGATATATTATATAAAAAAGCAAGGCTTAAAGGTTTAAAAGGTTCAAAATACGATACCGTAAAAAAGGCCTTTCGAGCTGCAAAAAATAAGGCGGAATCTTCCGATTTTATTTTCGTAGGCGGTAGTAGTTTTATTGTCGCTGACCTTCTAAATAATGGAGAATGATAAATAATTCCCATAATTAAAATTATGGGCTAACAATAGGGTCGTCCTACGGACTTGCGAAAAACATCAAAAAATGTGTTTTTTTAAGCCCGATAG